>JAGQSL010000322.1 GCA_020439525.1 Acidimicrobiales bacterium
CGCCCGGGCCGCGCTCGACCTGGCGCAGGAGCGCATGCCCACCGAGGGAGCCACCGACGAGGAGCGGCTCTCGCGAGTGGCGGTCGAGCTCGGCCGGGTGGGGACCGACGAGGCGATCGATCGCCTGCGCCGCCCGCCGCGGACCTCGCCGCTCGGCGAGCTGGCCCGGTCGGTGCGCCGCCCCGAGGTGGGGCTGGCCACGGTGCTGCGGCCGGCGGCGCCGTGGTCTGTCGACCTGCCCGCTCGGGCGGCCGACGGCGACGATGCCCGCGTCGGGCTCGGGTGGGGCCATCGCCGCCTCTCGCTCCCCCATCGGGCGCTGGCCGCCCTCGAGCGCCTCGGCGGTGCCGCGCCGGCCGGCGTGGCGGTCGCCGAGCTCCCCGGGTTGGACGACCGGGAACGCCTCGTCCTCGCTCGCCGCCTGCTCGATGAGGGCGCCCTCGAGCTCGTCCCTCCCCCGCCCCCACCCGGGCCGTAGCGCTCCCCCGACGCCCGGCCGCCGGCGCTCGCCGCACTGTCGCTGTGCAGTTCTGCGCATGGGGTGAGCAGAAGTGCACAACGCCCACCGGCGGCGGCCCTCGCCGCCGCCGGCGGCGGCCCGAGCTCAGGCCTGCTGCTGGAAGGCCTCGATGCGGGCGACCGCCTCGGTGACGACCTCCATCGAGGCGGCGAACGACAGGCGGACGAACCCGCCGCCGTCGACCGGGTCCATGTCGGTGCCCGGCACCAGCGCCACCCCGGTCTCGTCCAGGAGCGCCCGGCACCACGCCACCGAGTCGCGGTGCCGGCCGAGCTGGTCGCCGATGCCCGCCCACAGGTAGAAGGCGCCGTCGGCCGGGGCGACCGGCGCCCACCCCAGCCGGCCGAGCGACTCGAACAGGAACCGGCGCGTCGCCGCCAGCACCTCCACCGCCCGGTCGGCCTCGGCGTAGGACCGTTCGGTGAAGGCACCGAGCGCCGCCCGCTGCGACGGCGTGGGCGGGCAGAGCGCCACGTTGCCGGCGAGGGCATCGACCGGGCCGACGAGGTCGTCGGGCAGCAACGCCCAGCCGATCCGCCAGCCGGTCATCCCCCAGTACTTCGAGAACGAGGACACCGTGACGGTGCGCCGATCGAGCGACCAGGCGCAGGTGCCCCGCCCGAGCGGCTCGGCGCCGGGATCGGCGTAGGTGATGCCGTGGTAGATCTCGTCGCTGAGGAAGCGGACGTCGTTGGCGGCGCACCAGGCGACGATCTCGGCGAGCTGACCGGTGCTGACCATCGAGCCGGTGGGGTTCGCCGGCGAGGCGAGGACGAGCCCGGCCAGCGGGCCGTGCGCGGCGACCGCCGCCTCGAGGGCATCGACCGTGAGCCGGAACCCGGACTCGGGCCCGACGGGGACGTCGATCGGCACGAGGTCGAGGGCGTGCAGGAGGTTGCGGTAGGCGGGGTACCCGGGGCGGACCACCGCGACCCGGTCGCCGGCGTCGAACGCGGCGAGGAACACCAGGACGAAGGCGCCCGACGCCCCGGTGGTGATGGCTACGGAGCGAGCGTCGACGTCGAGCCCGTACCAGCGCCGGTGGTGGTCGGCCACGGCCTGGCGCAGCTCCGCCGTGCCGAGCGGCCCGGTGTAGCCGAGGGGGTCGCCGCTCGCGTGCAGCTCCGACGCCAGCGCGCGGACATCGGCGGGGGCGCCCCCGGACGGCTCGCCCGCGCAGAGCGACAGCACCTCGCGTCCGGCCTCGTGCATGGCGGCGACGCGATCGAGGATCGCCATCACCTCGAAGGGCGGGACCTGCGAGCGCGCCGACGCCCTCATGGGCACCGACGTCGGCACCGGACATCGGCGAGATCGGTCGACGGCGCCATCGACCGCACCGTACCCAGCGCGACACGGGTGCCGAGCTCGGCGCGACCGCCATGGGTGTGCACGTCTGCGCACCAGGTGCGCAGACGTGCACACGCGCCCGAGCCCAGACCGTGGTGGACTCGGGGCTGATCGTCCCCGAGACGCCCATCGTCCGAACGGAGCTCGCCATGTCCGATGCGCTCACGCCCCGCCCCGAGGACCGGTTCACCTTCGGGCTCTGGACGGTGGGGTGGCAGGCCCGGGATCCCTTCGGCGACGCCACCCGCCCGGCGCTCGATCCGGTGGAGACCGTGCACCGCCTCGCCGAGCTGGGCGCCTACGGGGTGACGTTCCACGACGACGACGTCGCTCCCTTCGACGAGGGCGACGAGGCCCGCACCAAGGCGCTGCACCGCTTCCGCACCGCCCTCGACGATGCGGGCATGGCCGTGCCGATGGTGACCACGAACCTCTTCACCCACCCCCTCTTCAAGGAGGGCGCGTTCACCGCCAACGACCGCGACGTGCGGCGGTTCGCCATCCGCAAGGTGATGCGCAACCTCGACCTCGCCGCCGAGCTGGGCGCCCGCACCTACGTGTTCTGGGGCGGGCGCGAGGGCAGCGAGGTCGACCTGGCCAAGGACCACCGGGCCGCGCTCGACCGGTATCGCGAGGCGATCGACCTGCTGGCCTCCTACGTCGTCGAGCAGGGCTACGAGATCCGCTTCGCCCTCGAGCCCAAGCCCAACGAGCCTCGGGGCGACATCTACCTGCCGACCGTCGGCCACGCCCTGGCGTTCATCGAGACGCTCGAGCACCGGGAGATGGTCGGCCTCAACCCCGAGGTGGGCCACGAGCAGATGTCGAACCTCAGCTTCGTGCACGCCATCGCCCAGGCCCTGTGGCACGGGAAGCTCTTCCACATCGACCTGAACGGCCAGCACGGCCCCAAGTTCGACCAGGACCTGGTGTTCGGCCACGGCGACCTGCTGTCGGCGTTCGCCCTCGTCGACCTGCTCGAGACCTCGGGCTACGACGGGCCCCGGCACTTCGACTTCAAGCCGCTGCGCACCGAGGCCACCGACGGGGTCTGGGCGTCGGCGGCCTCGAACATGCGCACCTATCTGCTGCTGAAGGAGCGAGCCGCCGCCTTCCGGGCCGACCCCGAGGTGGCCGAGGCGCTCGCCTCCGCTGGGGTGCCGGAGCTGGCCACGCCAACCCTCGCCCCGGGCGAGACGCTGGCCGACCTGCTCGCCGATCCCACGAGC
>JAGQSL010000323.1 GCA_020439525.1 Acidimicrobiales bacterium
TCTCTCCTCGCCACCTACCAGGCCGAGCGGGGGCCTCACGTGCGGGCGATCATCGAGGCGGCGGTGAGCTTCGGGCGGATCATCTGCACCACCGACGCCGCGGTCGCAGCCGAGCGCGGCGCCGGCCTGCGCGCCGCGGGCCGCGGCGGCGCCCAGCCGGCGCTCCCCGACCTCGTGGGTGGGCCGCTGCTCGCACCGGGCGGTGGCGGGCTCGCCCCGCAGCCGCGCCTCGACGGGCAGCTCCTCGACGACATCGCCGGGCCCCGCTGGACGGTGATCGTGCGCTCGCCGCTCGGCGCCGACGCCGACGCCGGCCCCTGGATCGAGGAACGCGCCCTGGTGCTCGATGCCGAGCGCTGGCCCGAGCTCCTCGNNCGCCGTGCTCGCCGACGACGACGCCGTGGTGATCCGCCCCGATCGCCACATCTTCGGCCGAGGCGCGCTCGCGCCGCTCTCGGCCGCGGTGGCCGCCGCCCTCCACAGCTGAGCGCCGCGGCCGGCGCTCCACGCGCCCTCCGTCGCCGCTCCGACCCACCGTGGTGACCCCACCTCCCACCCGAGGGTGAGCGGCGTTCGCGCTGCGTTCGCGGTCCGGTTCGTACGATCCGTCGGCTGCGAGACGAGGGAGGGCGCACGTGCCCCTGCGGACCGGTGGGAACACGGAGCGGGCAGGGGGCCTCCGACGGCTGCGCGTGCCGCTCGCGGCGGTGGCGCTCACGCTCACCGTCGCCTCGACCTCGCTCGCCCTGGTCCCCGCCGCGGCGGGGGCCGACGGCGAGGCCACGGCCGCGGTGGCCGTGCCCACCGAGGCGCTGCCCGTGCCCCCGGGCACCGATCCCGCGCCGCGCACCGTGGGGGCGAGCCCGGGCGACGTCGCCGCCGCGAGCCTCGAGGCGACGGGGAACGTCGACTACCCGCTTCCGAGCGACTGCGACTGGTACTCGACGACCTTCGGCTGCCGGAAGACGAGCCCGTTCCTCGACGTGACCCTGTCGGCCACCGAGATCGAGTCGGGCGAGGTGATCCGGGCCACCTCCACGGCCTCGGGCACCAAGTGCGACGTCCACGTGGGCCCCTACGCCGACTGCTACCTGTCAGAGCTCACCTACGTCGCCGGCACCGGCGAGCTCTTCCCCTACCCGAGCGGGTCCACCCCGTTCCCGCAGGTGACCTTCGAGCACGGCGTCGACGGCGTCACCTGCTACCAGTACGTGGCGAGCTGCGCGATCCGCGTCACGTACACCGGCGAGCTCCCGTCGCGCTGGATCGCCATCACCGGGGTCTCGTACCAGCGCACCCGGGAGCAGCCACCCGACGGCGTCGCGTGGGAGTACGTGATCAGCGGGGGCGAGCGGGTGTTCCAGTGGTACTCGGTGGAACAGGCGCTGTTCCGGGTGAAGGGGACCGATCCGACCCCGACCGCCAGCTTCACCGAGACCCCGGTCGACGGCCAGCCCGGCACCTTCGACTACGCGTCCACGAGCACCGATCCGAACGGGCTGGCGCTCACGCACCGCTGGACGTTCGCCGACGGGACCACCGCCACCACGCCGTCGGTCCGCAAGTCGTACGCGAAGCCCGGCGAGCTCCCCGTGAGCCTCACGGTCACCAACCCCACCGGCCAGAGCGCCACGACCTCCAAGGTCACGACCGTCGCGGCGCCGACCCTCGACCTCACGTTGAGCCTCGACGGGACTCCCTCGGCCCTCGCCATCGACGACGAGGTCGAGGTGCGTGTGGTGGCCCAGGCCGGCGCGGATGGGGTGGGCGACCTCTCGAACCTCGCCCTCGGCGCCGACGGCCTCACCTCCAGCGACCCCGACACCGTCGAGGTCCAGGGCGACCTCAGCCCGACGCCCACCGCACCGTTCTCGCTCGCCCCCGGGGCCCGGAAGACCTTCACGACCACGGTGAAGGCGCTGCGCTCGGGCACCGCGCTGCTCGACGCATCGATCGCCGGCGAGGACGCGGCGGGCCGCGCCGTCGACGTCGACGGATCGCTCACGGTCCGGGTGCGATCGAGCGCGCTCCGCCTCGACCTCGCGCTCGATCGGGACGAGCTGACGCTCGACGAGGACGCCGACGGGCCGAAGGAGGAGACGCTCGAGCTGACGGTCAAGGGGACCAACACCAGCAACGAGGACCTCACCGACATCACCCTTCTGTCGATCCTCCCGAGCTGGCAGACCGACCTCCCCTTCACCGCGTCGTTCCCGAGCTCGATCCTGAAGCCCACCGACGGTCCCGGCCCCCAAGGCCTGCCCGTCGCCGACCTCGCGCCGGGCGAGAGCTTCGAGGAGGTGTTCCACGTCCGGGTGCTCGACGACGGGCACCTCCGGCTGGGGATCGACGCCACCTACGCGGTGCCCTCGGGCGAGACCGACCTGGCCACGGGCGACGTCGACCTGCTCTCGAAGCCCAAGTACCTGCTGGCGTTCGAGGCCGAGGCCGATCCCTCGGTCGACGACAACCCCGCCGACCCGTGGAACCCGCCCGACGCGGTGGCGGCCGGGCGGAGCTTCCTCGTCACCGGCACGGTGGAGAACCTGACCACCGACCAGCGGGTGATCGCCACCATCCCGGCGCGCGACCTCCGCCAGGTGTCGTCGGTCAACCTCGGCAAGCTCGAGGAGGACTGGGACAACCCGGCGATGCCCTTCCGGGCCGACGTCGACCCCGGGTCCTCGCAGGGGCTCCACGCCCGCCCGGTGGCCATCCCGGTGCCCGCCAAGGACGGGGTGCTCACGTGGTCCGAGGTCGCCTACGAGCCCACCGGCAAGGCGCTGCTGCGCGAGGACGACGACGTCACCGAGGTGGCCCCCGAGCAGATCCTGGCGCCACCCGAGCAGCGCACGTTCAAGGTGGCGATCGTGTGGCCGCCGCCCGTGCCCGCGCCGACCCCCATCGAGTTCTTCGGTCTCTTCTCCAAGGCCTTCATCGAGTCCACCGCGGCGTGGTGGTCGAACGCGGCGGCCAGCGCCGGCAACGCCCTCTACGCGGTGGGCGAGGTGGAGGCCGGGGCCTGGAACGTGATCACCGACCCCGACGCCCGAGAGCGGCTCCGCCAGCAGCTGACCGGCGCGTGGGCGAGCTTCGTCAACAACGTCGACCTCATGCGCCAGACGCTGGCCTCCCTCACACCCGAGGAGAAGCTCCGCCTTGCCCAGGAGATCTCCAACCCGTTCCTCCTGTACCTCAAGGCGGGGCGGGCCATCGTCACGAGCGACCAGGCCCAGGCGGCGGCCGATGCCATCGGCAAGGCCATCGTCACCACCTGGGACCGCATCACCAGCCTCGGCGGCGAGGACCCTCGCGAGCTCGCCCGCATCCTCGGGTCGGGCAGCGCCACCGTGTTCAACGAGGTCACCGTCGGCATGGTCACCGACGCCGCCGTCGCCAAGCTGTTCACCCGCATCCGCTACGGCGGCAACCTGGCCGAGGCCCAGCGCTTCGTCGACGAGGCGGCCGCCGCCAAGGCCGCCGAGGGCCTGCGGATCGACAAGGGCCTGAAGGGCATCCCCGCCGGCGCCGCGCTCACCGACGAGGTGCTGACCATCGGCCTCGGCGTGACCAAGGCCGAGAAGGACCAGATGCTGGCGGTGGCCAAGCGCTTCAACCTCAACATCATGGCGAGGTCGCGCGGGAGCGGCGCCGCCGAGCTCCTGTCGGCCGGCAAGGCCCGCCTCAAGCCGTTCGGCATCGACGCCAAGAACGTCAGCGACCTCGACGTGCTGCTCGGCTTCCCCGAGAAGCTGAAGGACACCGTGGCCATCCGCAAGCCCAACGCCTGGGCCGACGTGGTGGCGTCGAGCGAGTACCGGGTGCTCGACGCCGAGCAGCGCGCCCAGGTGGCCTCGCGCTGGCAGACCCGCTCCAAGGAGTGGAGCGGCGGCGGCAAGCTGAAGGAGACCAGCCCCGGCGAGTGGAGCGTGGCCGAGGCGCCGCCCGACGGGATCGGCTCGGAGCGCAAGAAGTTCCTCGAGGCCGCCGACAAGGGCGGCTTCGACCTCCAGTTCCCCACCGCCGGCAACTGGGAGGAGGTGGCCACCGAGGGCAAGGCGATCGGTACCGCCCGAGCCGAGTTCGGCCTGCGGTCGACCGTGGACGAGACGGGCGCCGAGGTGCTCCAGCCGCTCATGAGCGACGGCAAGCGCAAGGGCAGCGCCCTGCTACCGATCACCGGCGACGTCGACCTGGTGGCCCTGCTGAACCCCGACGGCACCTACCCGAGCGTCGAGAAGATCATCGCCGCCTACGCCGAGCTGGCGAAGCCGCCGCTGCGCATGCAGCACCCGGCCACCTGGAGCTTCAACATCCAGGGCAAGTCGATGGACCTGCTGGCCGACCACGTGCTCGGTGGGGCGACGGCCGAGCCCCTCGCCGCCTTCGGGCCGACGGGGAAGATCACCGCGGTGCTCTTCGACCCGAAGATGTCGCTCATCCCCGCCGACCGCGCCGCCAACCCAGCGCTGCTGCTCAAGGTGGCCGGCGGCATCAAGCTGCCGAGCAGCGCGTACGGCCTCGGCGCGGCGCTGCCCGTGTTCCTCGAGAACGGCAACCGCGCCCAGCGCTCGTACTACGTGCCCGAGCAGTGGGAGGAGGCGCAGGGGCGGGGCCCCTCCACCCGAGCGGTCGCGCCGTCCACCGCCGGGGTGCGCTACGACCGCAGCGCGCAGCCGGTGCAGCAGACCGACGGCGGCGACCTCGTCCGCTACGGCGGCGCTTCGTGGTCGGCCTGGACGCCGCCGCCCACCGGCCAGCTCGAGGTCGCGCCCCAGACGTGCATCACCGCAGGGCTCACGGAGGGCCAGCGCACCATCGGCGTGTACGGCCTCGCCCAGCTGTTCGAGCTGGGCGGCACGGGCGGCCAGCAGTGGTTCCGGCCGGGCGACGAGGTGACCCTCGACCTCGGCGCCGACGCGTGGACCACCACGGTCACCGAGGTGACGGCGACCACGCTCACCTTCGCCGACCCGGCGCCCGCCGACTACCTGCCCGGCACCGCCGTCCACCTCCGCACCGCCGAGGTCGAGGCGCCGCCGACCGACCCGGGCGCCACGGGTGGGGGCGGCGGCGAGGCGACGGCCGCCGACGACGGCGAGCTGGTGCGCACCGGCGTGCCCGCCTGGGCCCTCGGCGAGCTCGGTGCCCTGCTCATCGCCGCCGGCGGCGCCCTGCTCGCCGTGCGTCGCGCCGGCCCGTCGGCCAGCCGACGCCGCTGACGCGCCGGACCATGTCCGAGAACGACGAAACCCCCTGCTGAGCAGGGGGTTTCGCTCCGAGCGGA
>JAGQSL010000324.1 GCA_020439525.1 Acidimicrobiales bacterium
GGCTTCGAGTTCTGCATGGGCATGCCCGAGGTCGTCGTGCGCGAGATCGATGGCGTGAAGTCCGAGCCGATGGAGCGCGTCGTGGTGGACGTGCCCGAGGAGTACGTCGGCACCGTCACCCAGGCCCTCGCCCCCCGCAAGGGCCGCCCGACCGACATGGTGCCGGGCGACGCCGGCCGCACCGTCGTCACCTTCGAGGCGCCGGCGCGTGGGCTCATCGGCTTCCGCAGCCTGCTGCTCACCGCCACCCGGGGCACGGCGCTGCTCCACACGCACCACGCCGGTTGGATGCCCTGGGCGGGCGAGCTGCCCCACCGCCAGGGCGGGGCCATGCTGGCCGACCGGGCCGGGGCCACCACCGGCTACGCGCTCGACAACCTCCAGACGCGCGGCGTGCTGTTCGTGGGCGCGGGCGAGACGGTCTACGAGGGCATGGTGATCGGCGAGAACGCCCGGCCCGACGAGATGATCGTCAACGCGGTGCGCGAGAAGCAGAAGACCAACATCCGCACCCACGCCTCCGACGAGGCGATCAAGCTGACGCCGCCGGTGGTCCACACGCTCGAGACCGCCATCGAGTTCATCGCCGAGGACGAGCTCGTCGAGGTGACGCCGGCGGCCATCCGGATCCGCAAGCGGGTCCTGAAGGAGCAGGACCGCCGTCGCCTGAAGCGCTGATCCACCCTGGCTAGGGTGAGCCGGTGGACGGGCACGGCACGATCCGGGCGGGGGCGCACGAGTTCTGGCCGATCCTCGAGGCGCCGAGGCCGAGCCCCCAGGCCATCCCCGTGTACAAGTCGCTGCGCATGATGCAGGCGATCGTCGAGCTGGTGGCGCAGGAGCGGCCGACCCGGATCGTGGAGGTCGGGATCTACGCGGGTGGCAGCACCGCGCTGCTGGCCGCCCTGGCGCCGGAGGCGACCCTGCTCGGGATCGAGCTGGATCCGGGCCCGGCGTCGCAGCTGGCGCGGTTCGAGGAGCTCGGCGGGTCGGTGGCTGGCGTGCGGGTGGCCTACGGCGTCGACCAGGGCGATCGGCACACGGTCCAGGCCCTCGTCCGCGAGACCTTCGGCGACGAACCGATCGACCTCGTCATCGACGACGCCTCGCACCAGCTCGAGCTGTCGCGCTCGACCCTCGACGCGCTGCTCCCGTTCGTCCGGTCCGGTGGCAGCTACGTGATCGAGGATTGGGGCTGGGGGCAGCTGCGGGAGTCGATGTGGGCGTCGACGCTCGCCGGCACGGAGTGGCCACCGGGGGAACCGATGGCCGCCCTCATCTTCGATCTGGTGATGGCGGTCGCCGCCAGCGAGGGCGTGGTCGACGACCTCGTGGTGGCGCCGTCGACCGTCATCGCCCGCCGCGGCGTCGCGCCGCTCGACCCCGACGGGTTCCGGCTGCGCGACCAGCTTCCGGGGGCTCAGGACTACCAGGCGCCCTGAGGCGCGGGAAGGGACCTCCTGCCCTGGTGTCGCGGCCACGGGTGGGGTTGGCTCGGCCGTCGTGGAGCCCACGTCATGAGCAACAAGGTCCCCAAGCACCAGCCCTCGCTGCGCTCGACCTACGCCCAGCGGGCCGAGGCCGCCGCCCACGAGGCCGCGGCCGGCGAGCGGCGCCGGCGCCGGATCGCCGTGGTCGTGGTGGCCGTGCTGGCGCTCGTCGGCGTCGCGGCGACCACCGCGCTCCTGCTCGGCCGGGGCGACGACGAGGCCGTGGCCCACAGCGAGGCGTCGGTCCGGCTCGGGTGCTCGAGCTGCCACACCACCGACGGGCGCCGGAGCGAGGGGCCCACCTGGCAGGGCTTGGCGGGCAGCACGGTCTCGCTCGCCGACGGCACGACGGTGGTGGCCGACGATGCCTACCTCCGGCGGGCGATCACCGATCCCCAGGCCGAGATCGTGGCCGGCTTCGCCCCTGGGATGCCCCAGCAGGAGATCTCCGACGAGGACCTCGACGCGCTCGTCGCCTTCATCCGGTCGTTGGCCTGACGCTCCTCAGCGGCGCCGGAGCGCCGGATGGGGGAGGAACGTCTCCTCGCCGCCGGCGCGTCGGCGGCGGTCGAGGTGCTTGGCGAGCAGCCGGTACACCTCCTCGCCCACCAGCACCTGCAGTTCGCCCGCCATCGCCTCGTAGACCGGCCGGTCGCCCCCGAACGCGTCGGGCGCGTCGGTGCACCACCAGTGGAAGTCGAGCCCGCCCTCGCCCCAATCGCGCCGCTTCCACTCGCGAACGGTGGAGGTCACGTGGCCGTCGGCTTCGGTCTCGTCGACGCGTCGCAGCGGCACCATCCAGCACACCTCGGGCATCACGTCGACGTGGCGCTGCCCGCTCGCCTCGGCGAGGTGGTGGAACGCGCACCCGAGGCCGTCGCCCTCGAAGCCCGGTCGGTTCAAGAAGATGCACGCATCGTCGTGCAGCGTGGTGGTCGTGTCGCCCTCGGCGTCGGTCCGCACGACCCCGTTGGCGAGTCCCTCGGCCCGGAACTGCCACTGGTCGGGCGTCAGGCGCTCGGCCGTGGCCTGCACGTGGGCCACGTCCTCGGGCCCGGTGAGGTGCGCGCCGTAGGAGCAGCATCCCTGCACGGCCTCGCTGTAGTCCTCGGTCAAGACGCCCTTGCACCCCCGTCCGAAGATGCACGACCAGCGGCTGGCGAGGAAGGTGACGTCGAACACCCAGGTTCGAGCTTCGGTCGGGTCCTCGAACGACACCCACTCGTGCAGGTCCTTCGGCTTGGGCACCGGGCGACGATACCCGTGCCGCGCGGGGCGGCCGGACGCCTACGGTGCGGCGATGGCCCACCCCACGGTCCGCCGCGCCACGCCTGCCGACACCGACGGGATCTGGGAGGTGTTCCGCACCTGCTTCGGTGCGTCGCCAGCGGAGCGCGACGCCTGGGTGGCCCAGCTCGACCCGGATCGCGCCAAGGTGATCGACGGCCCTCACGGCGAGGTGGCGGCGATGACCCACGTGCGGCCGTTCGACCAGTGGTTCGGCGGGCGACCGGTCCGCCTCGGCGGCTACTCGCCCGTGGGGGTGCTCCCGCACCACCGCAACCGGGGCTGGGGGAGGGCGGTGTGCGAGGCGCAGCTCCCCGACCTCCGGGACCGGGGCGAGGTGATCGCGGGCCTCTTCCCGGCCTCCCTCGCCTTCTATCGCTCGCTCGGCTTCGAGTGCGCGGGATCGTACGTGCACCGCCGGTTCCCGGTGGGCGACCTGGCGTCCATCCGCCCGTCGCGCCCGGTCGCCGTGCGACGGGGCACCCCCGACGACGTGTCGGGCGTGCACCGCTGCCACGCCGCCGCCGTCCCGGGCCGCGACGGTGCCGTCTCGCGATCCGATCGCTGGTGGTCCCACCTGCTCCCGCCGGACCTCGACGGGGTGGAGCTCTACGTGGTGGACGATCCGGCGGAGCCGGCCCAGCTGCTGGGCTACGCGGCGTACCGACATCGGCGCGCTCGCCCGCCCTTCGACTACGCGATCGCGGTCATCGAGGTCCTGGCCGAGGACCCCGACGTCCTCCGAGCGCTCTGGCAGGTGGTGGCGAGCTCGGGCACCCAGGCCCCCGAGCTCGACGTCGTCGGCCCGGCGGAGGACGACCTCTTCCTCCTCGCCGACCAGGCATCGCCCGACGTGGTCCGCAGCGAGATCCGCTGGATGCTCCGGCTGGTCGACCTCCCGGGTGCGGTGGCGGCACGTGGTTGGCCGGCGTCGGCGCGCGGTCGCGTCGAGCTCGCCGTGCACGATCGGCAGGCGCCGTGGAACGACGGGCGCTGGGTGCTCGAGGTCGAGGACGGGAGCGCCCGGGCCACGCGGGGCGGCGACGGCCGCATCGAGGTGACCGTCGGTGGGCTGTCGAGCTGGTGGGCGGGCTACGCCACGCCGGCGCGCCTCGCCCGGACGGGCTCGCTGCGCACCACCGATCCCACCGCCCTGCGCACGTTGGACGAGCTCTTGACCGCCGCGGCGCCGGTGCTGCCCGACTTCTACTGAGCCCGCCGGCCCTCAGGCGTGGTCATCGGGCTCGTCGAGCAGGTGGATCGCCTTCTCGACGGCGCGACGGGCCCGCGTGAGCCGCTTCTCGTCGACCGGGAGCTCGGTGCCTCCTGCATCGATCGATTCGCGCAGGCGGGCGATCGCCAGGTCGGCCAGCTCCTCGGCGATCGCCTCGAGCCGCCCGCGGATGTCGTCGAACTCGCCTGCCATGGCGTCGAGTCTGCCATCGCCGCCGGGTCGCCCGATCAGAGGCGAGGTCCGAGCTCGTTCACGGCGCGGATCAGCTGGTGCAGCTCTCCGACGTGGCGCTGCTGCCACCGCACGGCGAGCCGCGGGAGCTCGAGGTGGTCGCCCTCGGCCCGCTCCGGGGCGAGCGGCTCGGTGGTCGTGATCGGACCGCGGGGCAAGAACGGGGCGAACCGTTCGTTCAGCTCCTCGATCGCGTCGGCGCCCAGCGGGTGGCGGAGGCGCAGGACCAGTCGCTCGCCCACCCATCGCAGCGAGTGGTAGGTGGTCCAGAACCCGAGCACCTCGCGCACGGCCGCCTCGACCGAGTCGGTCACCAGCACGCGCTCGAGGTCGTCGGCGGCCACCAGGCCCCGGCTGGCGAGCTCGTCGCGGACGAACGCGGTGAACCCCGCCCAGTAGGTGCCGCCGGGAACGTCGAGCAGCACGATCGGTGTGGGCTCGGCCTTGCCCGTCTGCTGGAGGGTGAGCAGCTCGAGCGTCTCGTCGAGGGTCCCGAACCCGCCGGGCACGGCGACGAACCCCTTGGACTCCTTCACGAGCATGAGCTTGCGAGTGAAGAAGTACTTCATCGAGACGTGCTTGGGGTCGTCGTGGATCACGTCGTTGGCGCGGGTCTCGAAGGGGAGCCGGATGCTGACGCCGATCGAGGCGTCTCGTCCGGCGCCCTCCATGGCGGCGAGCATGATCCCGGGCCCGGCGCCGGTGACCACCATCCACCCCTCGGCGGCGAGGGCGGCGGCGACGGCCCGGGTCTGGGCGTAGAGCGGGTCGTCGGCGAGGGTCCGCGCCGACCCGAAGATCGTGACCTTCGGGCGGTCGAGGTACGGGGCGAACATCCGGAACGCGTCACGCATCTCGGCCAAGGCGCTCGCGGTGATCTTCAGGTCCAACCGCTCGGTGCCGTCGGTGCCCAGGGCGAGACCGGTGGCGACGATGTTGCGCACGAGCTCGACGTTCGCCGTCACGCCCGCTTGCTCGAGCAGGTCACGGATCTCGTCGTCGGCCGGGGATGCGCTCACGGGGCCCTCAGGCCGGCTGGGGGGTGCGGCCGTAGAGCGTGGTGCGCTGCTCCAGACGACGGCCGAGGGGCTCGACCAGCGCCCGGAACGCGGCCTCGTCCATGCCCTGGCCGTGGCTGGCTCCGGCGGCGCGCGAGATGTTCTCGTCGATGAGGGTGCCGCCCAGGTCGTTGACCCCGGCTTGCAGGAGCTGGCGCACCCCGGCGACGCCGAGCTTCACCCACGAGGCCTGGATGTTGGCGATCGAGCCGTGGTAGGCGATCCGCCCGACGGCGTGGACGAGCACCACCTCGCGCCAGGTCGGGCCGCGGCGGGCCTTGTGCTGCAGGTAGATGGGCGACGCCATGTGGACGAAGGGCAACGGCACGAACTCGGTGAAGCCGCCCGTCTCGGCCTGGAGCTCCCGCGTCCGCACGAGGTGTCGGGCCCAGGAGCGGGGGTGCTCGATCGAGCCGAACATGATGGTGACGTTGGAGCGCAGGCCCACCGAGTGGGCGGTGCGGTGGGCATCGAGCCACTCCTGGGTGCTGACCTTGTCGCTGCAGAGCACGGCGCGCACCTCGTCGTCGAGGATCTCGGCGGCCGTCCCGGGCAAGGTGGCGAGGCCGGCGTCGCGCAGCCGGACGAGGTAGTCGGCGAGCGGCTCGCCCAGGCGGGCCGCTCCCTCGGTGACCTCGAGGGCCGTGAACCCGTGGACGTGCAGGTCGGGCACCGCGGCCTTCACCGCCCGGGTGACGTCGAGGTAGTAGTCGCCGTCGAAGTCCGGGTGGATGCCGCCCTGCAGGCAGACCTCCGTGGCGCCGAGGTCGGCGGCCTCCCGGGCGCGGTCGGCGATGTCGTCGAGCGTCAGCAGGTACGGCGTGCCTCGGAGGTTGAGCGAGCGCGGGCCCTTCGAGAAGCCGCAGAACCGGCACTTGAAGGTGCAGACGTTCGTGTAGTTGATGTTGCGGTTCGACACCCAGGTCACGGCGTCGCCCACGGCCTCCTGGCGCAGCTCGTCGGCCAGCTGGGCGACTGCGGCCACCTCGCGCCCTCGCGCCGAGAACAGCGTGGTGATCTGGTCCTCGTCGGGCACCTCGCCCCGACGGACGGCGTCGATCACCGCGCCCACGGCGCCCGTGGCCCGGGCGGGGCTCGGCACCAGGACCGGCGGATCGGCATCGAGGCCGACGTACCACTGGGTGGACCGGCGGCCGACGAGCACCACCTCGGCGCCGTCGCCCACGTTGCGCACCTCGCCCACCGTCTGGGGGTGCACGGCGCCGGGATCGTCGCGCCCGAGGCCTTCGGCGTCGGAGCGGTCCAGCACGGCGAAGCGCAGGTCCTCGTGGACCCACCGCTCGGGGGCGGTGGCGAACTCGGGGTAGATCGTGAGGCGCGGGGCGAGCTCGAACCCGGCGGCCTCGGTCACCTCACGCAGCCGGTCGCGCGCCGGCCAGGGCCGCTCGGGGTTCACGTGGTCGGCCGTCACGGGCGACACGCCGCCCCAGTCGTCGATGCCGGCCTCCAGCAGGATGGCGAAGTCGTCGGAGAGGTTCGGCGGCGCTTGGAGGTGGACCTCGGGCGGCAGGATGAGCCGGGCGAGGGCGATCGCCTCGAGGAACGCGTCGGTGGGGCAGGGCGGCGCCTGGTGCATCGCCGTACCGGGCTTGGGCAGGAAGTTCTGGACGATCACCTCCTGCACGTGGCCGTGGCGGGCGTGGCTGGCGGCGATGGCCTCCAGCGCGGCGATGCGGTCGGCGCGGTCCTCGCCGAAGCCGACCAGGATGCCGGTGGTGAAGGGGATGGCGAGCTCGCCGGCGGCCTCGAGGGTCGCCAGGCGGCGGGCCGCGAGCTTGTCGGGGCTGCCGCGGTGGGCGTCGAGGTCGTCGCGCAGCGACTCGACCATCATCCCCTGGGAGGGGGCGACGGCCCGCAGCGTCGCGAGCTCGTCGGGGAAGAGGGCCCCGGCGTTGGCGTGGGGCAGCAGGCCGGTCTCGGTCACCACGAGCCGGGCCATGGCAGCGAGGTAGTCGACGGTGGAGGCGTAGCCGTGCTCGGCGAGCCACTGCGCGGCGACCGGGTACCGCTCCTCGGGGCGCTCGCCCAGGGTGAAGAGCGCTTCGTGGCACCCGGCTTCGGCGCCGCGCCGGGCAAGGCGAAGCACCTGCTCGGGCGTCAGGAACGGCGCATCGAGGCGGGCCGGCGGTTGGGCGAAGGTGCAGTAGCCGCAACGGTCTCGGCACAGCATCGTGAGGGGGACGAACACCTTGGGGGAGTAGGTGATGCGGGTGCCCCACGCGGCGTCGCGCACGGCGCTCGCCTGCTCGAGGAGGGCGGGGAGCGGCTGGTCCCAGCGGGGACCGGGGTGCGACGGCATGGCGGCAGGCTACCGGTCGACCCCTCGCGTGCGGGTCGCCGAGCCCCCGTCGCAGACCGCATCGGCGCCGGGGACGTGCAGCCGCTCTCCGTGGCGACGAATCTCACTCCTTGAGGTTTTCTCCCGTCGTCCGATGGGGGTTCCATGCGGATCCACCACGCAGCGCGACCCCGGGCTCGGAGGGTGGCGATGGCCCTCGTCGTCATCGTGACCGCTGCGGTCCCCGCCCTGGCGATGGGTGGCCCCGCCCAGGCGGCCGCCACGCCGGTGATGGCGAGCGCGTCGGTCTCGGCGGCCGACCTCGCCGGGTGGTACCGGTCGAAGGGCAAGGTGAGCAGCGCCACGGTCGACATCGACACCCTCGCCCGGTACTACGTCGAGGAGGGCGCCGACGAGGGCGTCGCCGGCGACCTGGCCTTCGCCCAATCGATCGTCGAGACCGGCTACTTCGGCTTCTCGACGCGCGTGCCGGCCAGCTTCAACAACTTCTCGGGGCTGGGCGCGGTCGACGGAGGGTCGGGTGCCGCCACGTTCCCCGATGCGCGCACCGGCGTGCGGGCCCAGATCCAGCACTTGCGGGCCTACGGCGATCCGGGGGCGACCGCGGGCGCCCTGGCCCATCCGCTCGTCGACCCTCGGTTCCACCTGGTGGCGCCGAAGGGCAAGGCGCCCACGTGGGAGCAGTTCGGCAACGGGATCTGGGCCACCGATCCCGGCTACAGCGCCAAGGTGCTCTCGATCCACCAGCAGATCCTCGCCTTCGCCGGGGCCACGACCCCGACCACGACGGCCCCGCCCACCCCCACGACCGTGCCGGCCTCGACGTGGGCACCGTTCGCCACGAGCGCCGACCTGGTGGGCCAAGGCCATCGCGACCTGTTGGCGCGCGACGCAACCACGGCCGAGCTCGTCCTCGGCGTCGACGTCCTCGAGCGGCAGCTGTTCACCCCGTCGCGCTACCTCGCCACCCTGGTGGAGGGCGAGGGCGCCGAGCACGGCGCTCCCATCGTGCGGCTCTACCTCGCCGCGCTCGGCCGGCTGCCGGACCCGAGCGGCATGGGGTACTGGACCCGGCGCCACCTGGCGGGGTGGACCCTCGCCGAGATCGCCGACCAGATCCTGGTCTCGTCGGAGTTCGAGCGGCGCTTCGGCGCCCCGGCCGACGGTGCCTTCGTCGACCAGCTCTACGAGAACGTCCTCGATCGAGCCGGCGACCCGAGCGGCATCGACTACTGGACCCGGCGCCTGGTCGCGGGGCAGATCAGCCGACGCGGCCTGGTCGTGCAGTTCAGCGAGTCGAGCGAGCACGTGCGCTCGGCGCAGATCGAGGTGGAGACCTCCATCGTGTACCTGGGCATGGTGCGCCGGGCGCCGGACCCGTCGGTGATCAGCTGGTGGACCACGCGTCGGACCGGCGGTGCCGGGCTCGACGTGCTCGTCGACCTGGTCTACGCGTCGAGCGCCTACCGGGCCCGGTTCAGCTGAGCCGCGACGCCGCCGCGGGATCGATGAGCCACACCACCCGGTCCGCGCCGATCTGCGCGGCCGGCAGCGCGTCGCTGCGGGCGACCGCGGCGAGCGCCTCCGCCTTCTCCTCGCCCGACACCGTCACCAGGACCAGGCGAGCCCGCGCGATGCCGGCGAAGGTCAGGGTCATCCGGTCGTAGGGGTTGCGGCCCGACGGATCCACGTTCATCGCCACCAGCCGACCCGGATCGGCATCGAGGGCGGGCGATCCCGGGAAGAGCGAGGCGGTGTGGCCGTCGGGGCCGAGCCCGAGGTGCACGAGGTCGATCCGACCGAGGTCGCCGAGGCGGAGCTGGTAGGCGTCGGCGCCCTCGGCGCAGCGCATCAGGTGGGTGGCGTTGGCGGCGCCGACCCGATCGAGGAGGGCTTCGCGAGCCAGGCGGTAGTTCGAGTCCTCGTGATCGTGGGGCACGCACCGCTCGTCGCCCCAGTACACGTCGACCTTCCACCAGTCGATCTGGGACCCCGCCTCGGCGGCGAGTCGCTCGTAGCAGGCGCGCGCGGTGGCGCCGCCGGACAGGGCGACCGAGAACGTGTCGAGGGAGCGCGTGCGGAACGCATCGATCGCCTGCTGCGCGAAGGCGCCGGCGACGTCGTCGACGACCAGGAGCTCGCCCGGGATGGCCACGATCAGCCCGCCTCCACGAGCGCGTCGGCCTTGGACTGCAGGGTGTCGAGGAGGTCGTCGTAGGAGGCGATGAAGGCGGCGACGCCCTCGCGCTCGAGCTGATCGGTGACCTCGCCGAGGTCGATGCCGAGGTCGGCCAGGGCGTCGATCGTGGCCCGGGCGCCGTCGAGGTCGGCATCGGCGGTCCGGTCCACGACGCCCTCGCGCTCGAAGGCCTCGAGCGTCCCCTCGGGCATGGTGTTCACCGTGTCGGGCGCGATGAGCGTGTCGACGTACAGCGTCGGCGGGTAGCTCGGGTCCTTGGTCGAGGTCGACGCCCACAGCGGGCGCTGCACCCGCGCCCCGCGTGCGGCGAGCGCCTCCCAACGCTCGCCGGCGAAGCGCTGGCGGAACAGCTCGTAGGCGAGCTGGGCGTTGGCCACCGCCGCTCGGCCACGCAGGGCGAGGGCCTCGGGCGTGCCGATGGCGTCGAGGCGGGCGTCGACCGCGGCGTCCACCCGGCTGACGAAGAACGACGCCACGCTCGACGTGGCCGACAGGTCGCCCTCGCACGCCTCCAGGCCCGACAGGTAGGCCTCGATCACGGCGTCGTAGCGCTCGAGGCTGAACAGGAGGGTCACGTTCACCGAGCGACCGGCGGCGATCACCTGCTCGATGGCCGGCAGGCCGGCCTCGGTGCCGGGGATCTTCACGTAGAGGTTCGGCTCGTCGATGCGGCGGTGCAGGTCGAGCGCCGCCGCCGCGGTGGCCTGGGTGTCGTGGGCGAGCGAGGGCGCCACCTCGACCGAGACGAACCCGTCGAGGCCATCGCTGCGGTCGAAGACCGGGCGAAGCACGGCGAGCGCCTCCTCGATGTCGGTCACGACGAGGTCCCAGTAGGCGTCTTCGACCGGGGCGCCGCCCTCGACGAGCGGCGCGAACTGGTCGTCGTAGAGGTCGGAACCGGCGATGGCCTTCTGGAAGATCG
>JAGQSL010000027.1:0-7574 GCA_020439525.1 Acidimicrobiales bacterium
GTCACCTTCGTGCAGTTCGTCATCCTCGAGCGGAGGGTCCACTATGGCGACGAGTGACGGCGACAACCGCGGGCTGGCCATGGCCCCAGGCACCTCGGCGAAGCGCCGGTGGAGCCTCACCTGGCAGTACGCCATGCTCTGCGCGCTCTCGCTGCTGGTGCTCGGTCCGCTCTACCTGACCGCCATCCAGGCGATGTCGCCGCCGTTCCTCTACGTCGACGCCGGCCGCCCGCTTCATCCGGTGGCGGTCGACTGGAAGGACCGCACCTTCTTCACCGGCGGGCTGCTCTCGCTCGTGGTCCGGCTGCTGCTCGTGGCCCTGCTCCTGCTCTGGCTGCAGAAGGTCGCCTCGGGTCGGGGTCTGCGGCCCTTCGCCACCTTCCTCACCCCGGCGCGGGCGCTGGCCGTGGTGGGCGGCACCGTCGCGGTCGCCGTGCTCACCGGGCCCGCCTTCGGCTCGCTCCACGATGCCGACGGTCGCTCCGCCGGGCTGGTGATCCTCGCCATGGCCGTCGTCGCCGCCACCCAGCTGTGGGCCTACCTGGAGGGCGACCGGTCGCCGCTGCTCGCCGGGCTCCTGGCGCTGCTCACCGGCGTCGGTGCCGTGGGCACCGCCATCGTCGCCTTCGGGCCCGAGGTGTGGACCCAGACGTGGAGCCGCTACTCGCTGGGTCCGGCGATGGGCCGCAGCTTCGTGATGACGATCATCATCACGGTCCTGCAGGTCTCCACGGCCATCATGTCGGCGTACGCGTTCGTGTTCCTGCGCTTCCCGTTCAAGCGGATCCTCTTCGCCCTCTTCATGGCCACCCTGCTGCTGCCGCTCGAGGTCACCCTGGTGGGCAACGTGGCCACCATCCGCCAGCTCCAGTGGACCGACACCATGCAGGCGCTGGTGCTCCCCTTCGGTGCCACCGCCCTCGGCACGTTCCTCATCCGCCAGGGGTTCCGCGGCCTCCCCTCGGAGATCCAGGACGCCACCAAGCTCGACGGCTACGGGCACGTCGCGTTCATGACCCGGTTCGCCGTCCCGCTCACCCGCCCGGTGATCGCCTCGTTCACGGTGATCTCGGCGCTCCAGGCGTGGAACCAGTACCTGTGGCCCCGGGCCGTGATCGAGAGCAACACGTTCAACACGCTCCAGATCCAGCTCCGCCAGGTCCGTGCCACCGAGGTGGCCGCGGCCAACCAGGCCATCGCCGCCGCGCTCGTGGCCGCCATCCCCGTCGTCATCCTGCTCATCGCCTTCCAGCGCCAGATCATCCGCGGCCTCACGGCCGGTGCGGTGAAGTGATCCCCGAGGAGTCCGCCATGGCCCCCCGTCCCACCCCATCTCGTCGGTTCCGCCGCCTCGGCGCCGCCGGCGCGCTCGCCACCATCGGGCTGCTCGTCGCCGCCTGCGGGTCGCCGCCCGCCACCGAGGGCAGCGGCGGGGGCCGCGGCGAGGGCGACGAGGCGAAGGTCTCCGCCGAGGACTGCCCGCTCGACGCCCTCGACGAGGCGAGCGGGCCGGTGAAGATCAAGATGTGGTTCGGCGGGCTCGTCGAGCCGCCGGTCACCGTCCTCACCGACATGGTGAAGGACTTCAACGCCAGCCAGGACAAGGTCCAGCTCACCGCCGACAACCAGGGCAACGCCTACGCCGAGGTGCTGCGCAAGTACCAGGGCGCGGCGGCCACCCCCGAGCAGCTCCCGCAGATCATCTACCTCGAGGACACGATGCTCGGCGAGATGGTCGACAAGGGCCAGGTGCTGCCGGCCGAGGCCTGCATGCTCGCCGACGACTACGACCCCGAGCAGATCACCGCCGCGGCCCGGGCCGCCTACTCCGTCGACGACGTGCTCTACCCGGGCTACATGAACGTCTCGACGCCGATCCTCTACTACAACAAGGTCCACTTCGAGAAGGCCGGCCTCGATCCCGACTCGCCGCCGCGCACCCTCGCCGAGATCCAGGAGGCGGCCAAGGTCCTGAAGGACAAGGGCGTGTCGAAGAAGCCGTTCTCGTTCAAGGCCGACCAGTGGTTCGTCTCGACCTGGCTGGCCGGCGTGGGCCAGGACGTGGTCAACAACGACAACGGCCGCACGAAGCCCGCCACCGAGGCCACCTTCGACACCGACAAGGGCCGCGAGCTCTTCGAGTGGCTCGACTCGATGAACCAGGAGAAGCTGCTGAACGCCTTCCCGGTCACCGACGGCAGCATCGACCACTACCTCGCCCTCATCACCGAGGAGAGCTCGATGCTGGTCGAGACCTCGACGGCCTCGAGCACGATCGCCGCCGCGCTGGGCGGCGAGCTCAACGCCGAGGACGCGGGCATCGACGTCGGGTCGATCGCCCTGGACGGCAAGAAGCTGGTCCCCGGGTCGGGCCAGTACCCGGGCATGGAGGCCCCCGGCCAGATCTACGCCTCGGGCGGCGCGTTCTACATCCTCAACACCGGCTCGAAGGCCGAGCAGGCGGCGGCCTGGCAGTTCCTCAAGTTCATGCTGCAGCCCGACAACGCCAAGAAGTGGCACCTCGAGGGCGGGTACCTGCCCGTGGTCAAGAGCATCATCTCGGACCCCGACATCTTGGACTTCCAGAAGAGCGACCTCGGCGGCAACCTGCTGAAGCCGGCGGTCGACCAGCTGGCCACCGCCGATCCCGACCGCTCCGGTCCGCTGATCGCGCCGTACCCGCAGTTCCAGGACATCCTGCAGGGGGCCCTCGAAGACGTGCTGTTCGCCGGCGCCGACCCCGATGCCGCCGTCGCCAGCGCCAACAAGGACGCCACCGCGCTGCTCCAGGACTACAACGGCGACTGATCGCGCTCGGGGCCGCGCCCATCGCGGTCGGACGGGTCGCGAGCGGCCATGATGGGCGCCATGCGCGTCCTCGCCGTCACCGGGTTGAAGGGCGGCGTCGGCAAGACGTCGACCTCGGTCAACCTGGCCGCCCTGGCAGCCAGCGAGGGCAGCCGGGTGATCCTGTGGGACCTCGACCCGCAGGGTGCGGCGACCTACTGCCTGAACCTCAAGCAGAAGCTCAAGGGTGGGGCCACCAAGCTGTTCCGGGGCAACCGCGACGGGTTGGCCAACGTGGCCCGCACCACCGACATCGAGCACCTGGCGGTCGTGCCCGCCGATGCATCGGTGCGCGAGGTCGACAAGGTGCTGTGGGCGTCGTCCAAGCCCACCAAGCTGGTGCGCCGGCTGATCGCCGGGGCCAAGGCCGACGCCGACCTGGTGGTCATCGACTGCCCGCCCGGGCTCAGCCCGGTGGTGGAGGCGGTGGCCAACGTGGCCGACCTCCTGCTCGTGCCGGTGGTCCCCGAGCCGCTGCCGTTCCGGGCGCTCTCGCGCTACGAGGACTTCCTCGCCGACACCAAGGCGGCCTCGCCCACGATCGTGGCTCCCTTCCTGTCCATGGTCGATCGCAACCTCCCGATGCACCGTCGCATCGAGGCCGAGGTCCTCGCCTCGGGTCGCTTCCTCGGCGCGGCCATCCCCACGTCCTCCGCGGTGGCGCGGATGGGCGAGGAGCAGGTGCCGGCCGTGCTGGCTGCGCCGCGCAGCCTCGCGGCGAGCGAATACCGCAAGCTCTGGGCCGAGGCCCAGGAGCGCGCGGGGATGTAGCCGCGTCGGGCCGCTCGACCGCTCGGGCCGCTCAGGCGGCGAGGACGCCGAGGTCGATCTCGGCCAGCCCCAGCAGCACCTGATCGAGCAGGTGGGCGGGGAGGCGCTCCACGAGCTCGCCGAGCAGCACCTCGGGCGGCTCGGCGACGCGGAGCATCCACCGGCTGAGGCTCCCGTCGTCGAACCAGTCCCGCCCTGGGACCACCTGGCCGTAGGGCAGGGCCGTCGCCTCGGCCGGCAGGTCGTGGCCGGTGAGCAGGCCACGCAGGCGCGACCACGGCCGAGCCAGCGCCTCGGCCGCGGTGCGGGCGGCGAGCTCCTCGGGCGAGGGCACCCCGCTCGGCGGGCAGAGCGGGTGGCGGCGCGCCGCCCACCGCCACGACGGGGCCCGGCCCGCCCGGGTCAGGACGCCCGACACGAGCGTGTCGAGCCACCACGTGTCGACCAGCACGGCGGTGCTGCCCTCGGGCGGGTCGGCCGGGAGGCCGAGCACCCGCCGGAGCACGTCCACCACCCAGCCGACGGGCGCGCCTTCGAGCACGTCGACCCGGCCGTCGTCTCGCTCGATCACGGTGGCGCTGGTCCGGTCCCGGAACGCGAGGGTCGTGAACCGTCCCCGTCCGGCGCAGGCCATCGGCGGGAGGTCGTGGACCACCCCGGTGGTGGCGATGCCCACCGCGTCCCACGCATCGGGCGCCCGGAAGCCCACCAGTGCATCAGCGGGGTGGCGATCGGCAGGCAGCGGCCCCACGCCGAGCTCGAGCGACGCGGCGCCGTCGTCGAGGCGCAGGTGGATCAGGCTCGGCCCGACGGCATCGACCGTGCTGCGGTGGGCGAGCTCGGCGAGCTCGGTGGGCGAGGGGCGGACGGGATCGGGCACGAGGACCTCCGACGGCGAGACGCGGGTGGCGGTCCGGGCCCGAGGGCGGAGGGGACGGCGATCCTCGGTGGGCCACGATGGCGGCTCACCGCCCGCGCCGCAAGGGGGCGAGCGCAGGTGCGACCGATCTGGCTCGGGCTCAGGTGGCGGCGACGGCGGGGCGCAGGCCCCGACCGAGCCCGAGCGATGCGTCGCGCGCCAGGCGTCCGGCCGCGACGGCGACCGGCTCGGCCTCCCCGCGCTCGACGCGGTCGATCATCCGCGCCGCCGCCGGCCACCGGCGCTCGGCGAGCACCCGGGCGAGGCGCGCATCGCTCGGCGCGCACGCGTGGAGCGCCTCGTTGCCGAGGTCGTGCGGTCGGTTCCGCACGACCGGCGCGCCACCGAGGCCCACGAACCGACCGATCGAGCGCAGCGACAGCCGTTGGGCCGCGGTGGCCGGCTCGCCGAAGAGCCGATAGGTGTCGAGGTGGCCGTGGTCGTGCCAGCCGGCCCGGTAGGCGCCCGCATGGCCCGGCAGCGGGGCGCGGTGCAGGGTGAGGCCCCGATCGAGCCGCAGGTGCAGCCCGAGGTCCACCCCGAGGATGCGAGCCCGATCGGCGAGGAACGGGAGGTCGAAGGCGCTGCCGTTCCAGGTGGCGAGCACGCCGGGGGGCAAGGTGGCGAGGCGATCGTCGACGGCGCGGAGCAGGTCGGCCTCGTCGCCGACGAACAGCTCGTCGAAGGTCCGGCCCGACAGGGCCACGGCCCGGACCGAGGCCACGGCCGGGTCGAGCCCGTCGGTCGACAGATCGGTCTCGATGTCGAGCCCGTAGATGTGTGCCTGGTGCCCCATCCGTCCTCCCGGACGACCGCGCTTCCCCTGTGCTGGAGAAAATGGTAGGAGCGCGGGGCGCGCGCGTGGTGGATGGTTCACGCGGCGCGCGAACGAGTCCGTGACCAGGGACGATGGGTCGCAGACGCGCACGATCTCGCCCGAGGGGCGAGATCGTGGGCTCGACGGCGGAGGTCCGCCGGGTTCAGGAGAGCGTCAGCGCTCTTCCTTGAAGATGACGTGCTGGCGGATGCGCGGGTCGTACTTCTTCAGCTCGATGCGCTCGCGCGTGTTCGTCTTGTTCTTGCGCGTCACGTAGGTGTAGCCGGTGCCCGCGGTGGACTTCAGCTTGATGATCGGGCGCTTGTCGCTCTTGGCCATCGGTGTCGTTCTTTCCGGCGTCTCGGTCGGACGAGCCATCGTAGGGCCGATGGGCATCGCCGCCCAACTCGGTCCTAGGGTGGCCACCTGATGCGACCGCCTCGGTACCGGCGGGCCCGAGCGGCCTCCTTCGCCCTCGCCGCCCTGCTCCTCGGCCTCCTCGGCGGTCTGGCCGGGGCCCTGGTCGACGCCTCGCCCGCGGCGGCGCACGCGGAGCTGCTCTCCACCGACCCCGGCGACGGCGTGGTGCTCGACGAGGCGCCCGACGCTGTCACCTTCCAGTTCAGCGAGGGCGTCGACCTGCAGCCCGACGGCGTCCGGGTGCTCGATGACCGCGGCCGCCGGGTCGACCGGGGCCAGGCCGAGGCGTCGGGGTCGTCGGTCACCGCCCCGCTCGACGATGCGCTCGCCCAGGGCACCTACGTGGTGGCGTGGCGGGTCGTGTCGGCCGACGGCCACCCGGTGCGGGGCTCCTACACGTTCTCGGTCGGGCGCGAGTCCGATGTCTCGGGCCTCGCCGGCGATGCGTTCGCCGCCGGGGGCGACCGGCCGATCGAGGTGGGTGCCGCGGTGCTGCGCGTCCTGGCCTACCTGGGCGTGCTCGGGTCGTGCGGGGTGGTGCTCGTCTCCGCCGTGCTGCGTCGCCCCGACGAGCCCACGCCCGTGGCGCGGTGGGTGGGCGCCGGCGCGGTCATCGCCCTCGTCTCGCTCGTGCTCCAAGCGGTGGCGCTCGGCGCCCTCGCCACCGGCGAGGGCCTGACCGCGATCACCACGCCCGGCGTGTTGGGCCTCGTGCTCGCCGACGGGTTCGGGCCGGCCGCCGTGGTGGCCCTGGCCGGGCTGCTCGGCGTGCTGATCACCACCGGGCTCCCGTTCGAGGGTCCGGCGCGCGTCGTGGCCCTCACCGGTGCCGTGCTCGCGCCGCTCTCGTTCGCGCTCACCGGCCACACGCGGTCGATGGACTCGGCGGCCATCGGCTACAGCGCCGACCTCGTGCACCTCCTGGCGGCCGCCGTGTGGTTCGGGGGCCTGGGTGCCGTCACGGCCACGGTCCTGCGCCGTCGGCGGGCGGGCGACCCGATGGGCGCCGCCGAGGCGGTCGCCACGTTCTCGGGCATCGCCGCCGGCGCGGCGGCCGCCGTCATCGTCGCCGGCACCACCCTCGCCTGGATCGAGGTGGGTGGGCTCGAGGCGCTCACGTCCACCACCTACGGCCGCCTGCTCCTCGCCAAGGTCGCCGCCGTGGCGGTCGTCCTCGGCCTGGCGGCGTGGAACCGCTTCCGGCTGCTCCCGCTCGTGGCTCGTGACGCCCTCGATCGCACCGAGGGCGACCTCGATGGCGAGGGCGGTGTCGATGGTGATGGCGCGGCGACGGGCGCGGCCGCCTGGCGCTCGCTCGTGCGGACCCTCCGGGTGGAGGGCGCCGTGCTGGTGGCGGTGCTCGCGCTGACCGGCGTGCTCGTGAACGTCACCCCGGCGAAGCAGGCGGTGGTGCCGGGGCCGGTGACGGTCACAACCGAGCTGGGCGAGGGCTCCGTCGACGTGACGATCGACCCGGCCCGAGCGGGGCGAAACGACCTGCACCTCTACCTCTTCGACGCGGAGGGGCGGCCCGACGACCGCTACGACGCCGTGGCGCTGCAGCTGCGCCTGCCCGAGCAGGACCTCGGCCCGTTCGATCGCGAGCCGGTGCGAGCCGGGCCCGGGCACTTCCAGCTGGTGGGCACCGATCTGACGCTCTCGGGCGAGTGGGAGCTGACGATCGTGGTGAAGCCCGATCGGTTCACCGAGACGAAGGCCACGGTCACCTTCGACGTGCGCTGATCGCCGAGCCCGGCGACCGCACCCTCAGGCGCGAGGGTCGTCGAGCAGGCTGGTGAC
>JAGQSL010000027.1:7625-13162 GCA_020439525.1 Acidimicrobiales bacterium
TGGCCGCGCAGCGCGGCGATCACCGAGGCCACACCGTCGTGGCGGCCGACGCGGAGGTTGTCGCGCTGGGCGACGTCGTGGGTGAGCACCACCCGGCTGCCCTCGCCGAGTCGGCTCAGCGCGGTGAGCAGCACCGGCCGCTCCAGGTTCTGGGCCTCGTCGATGACCACGAACGTGTCGGTGAGGCTGCGCCCGCGGATGTGGGTCAGCGGCAGGACCTCGAGCAGGTTGCGGGCCAGGACCTCCTCGACGACCTCGGGGCCGGCGATCGACTCCAGGGCGTCGAACACCGCCGCGGCCCACGGGCCCATCTTCTCGTCCTTGTCACCGGGCAGGAACCCGAGGTCCTGGCCGCCCACCGCGAACAGCGGGCGGAAGACGAGGATCCGCTTGTGGGTCCGCCGCTCCAGCACGGCGTCGAGGCCGGCGGCCAGCGCCAGGGCGCTCTTGCCGGTGCCGGCGTTGCCGCCGAGGCTGACGATGCCGACCGTCGGGTCGGCGAGGATGTCGAGGGCGATGCGCTGCTCGGCGCTGCGACCCACCACGTCGAACAGGCCGAGGTCGCCCCGCACCAGCCGCAGCGACTTGTCGGGGTGGACCCGGGCGAGGGCCGACTGCGATCCGGCGTGGAGGGCGACGCCGGTGTGGCACGGCAGCTCGGCCGCCTCGACGAGGTCGACCTCGCGCTGGGCGAACAGCTCGTCGATCACGTCGGGCTCGACGTCGAGCTCCACGAAGCCGGTCCACGACGTGTCGGCCGCCTGCTCGTTGCGGTACTCGTCGGCGTCGAGGCCGACGATGCTCGCCTTGAGGCGCAGCGGCAGGTCCTTGGTGACGACCGTGACGTCGTGGCCCTCGAGGCGGAGGTTGTGGGCCACGGCGAGGATGCGGTGGTCGTTGTTCTCGGTGGCCATCGTCGGGGGCAGCCCGGCGGTCGACTGGTGGTTGAGCTCGACGCGCAGGGTGCCGCCCTGCTCGTTCACCGGGAGCGGGATCGTGAGCGAGCCGTGGTGGAGCCGGAGCCGTTCGAGCTCCCGCAGGGTCTGGCGAGCGGCCCAGCCCAGCTCGGGGTGGTTGCGCTTCCCCTCCAGCTCCATCAGCACGACGATCGGCAGCACGACGGCGTGCTCGTCGAAGCGCACGAGCGCCTGCGGATCGGCGAGCAGCACCGAGGTGTCGAGCACGTAGGTCCGAGGACGCGACGGAACGGCAGACGTGGGAAGAGCGGTCACTTGGCCCCCTGGGCGGTCGGCAGCCAGCAGCGTGCGCAGGTCCGGGGAGTGGAGCTGGCGGCCGTCGGCTGAGCGGTGGATCACCGTGGACCATCCAACACCCGGGCGCGGCGCGGATCGTGGATGCCCGGGCACTGTTCACGCGCCCGTCACCTCGAGGTCAGGGGCGGCTCAGCGGAGGCCCTCGACGATGAGGAGGAGGCCGAACACCACGAACGAGGCGGCGGCGCCCACCTGGATGGTCCGCTCGGGCAGGCGCTTGCCCAGCTGGGCGCCCACGAGGATGGCCAGCGCGTCGGCGGCCACCATGCCGATCGTGGAGCCGGCCCACACGCCGACCAGGCCCTCGGTGGTGGCGAGGGTGATCGTGGCGAGCATCGTCTTGTCGCCGAGCTCGGCGAGGAAGAAGGCGCCGGCGACGGCGAAGACGGCCGACCGGCCCGTGCGCCGTGCTCGGGCCTCGTCCTCGTCGCTGAGCTCGTCGCCGCGCAGGGTCCAGGCCGCGAAGCCGAGGAACGCCACGCCCGCCACGACGCTGATGGCGTCGGTGGGGATGGCGGCGCCGAGCAGGGCGCCGGCGATCACCGAGAACAGGTGGACGAGCGCGGTGGCCGCCGTGATGCCGATGAGGACGGGCACCGGTCGGTAGCGGGCCGAGAAGGCCATCGCCATGAGCTGGCTCTTGTCGCCGAGCTCGGCGACGAAGATGACGCCGAAGCTGAGCAGGAACGCGTGCACGAGGGAGACCTCCTTGACCGCCCGGGGAGGCAGCGGCGGTGCGACCTCGACCGGGCACCTGACGATGCCTGGCCGAAGGTCTTGCCCACCCGCCGGAGCGGGCCCGAGGGCCGGGGCTCATCGCCCAGCGTGTCGACCTCTCGGCTTGCGGGCTACTCCCCTTCGCCGCCCTCGACGCTAGCGGGCGGCCGGCGGCGCCGTCGCATCCACCCGATCAGCCTTCGAGCGCGAGCCGGGGGACGCCGTCGGCGACGGTGAGCGTCCCCGGTGCGGCGAGCAGGTCGAGCGGATCTCGCGCCAGGCCGGCGGCGGTGAGGGCGACGACCTCGCCCTTGTGCGGGCCGGCCAGCACGGTCAGCTCGACGTGGACGCCGCCCTCGACGTCGTCGGCGTCGATCACCACGACGTCGTAGGTCCCGTCCTCCAGCACGGCCGCATCGTAGGGGCGACGGGGCCGGGTATCCGCGAAACCCTTGCCTGCGTTGGTGATACTGGCGCGCGACGCACCTCGACCGGTAGGCAGGTGCGCCCTACCCCTACGGAAACCAGGAGGTTGGCTGTGGCCAACATCACCAAGGCCGAGCTCGTCGAGCTGGTCGCGAAGCAGGCCGGCACCGACAAGACCGCGGCGGCGAACATGCTGAAGGCCTTCGAGGAGGTCGTGCTCGCCAAGGTCACCGCCGGCGACAAGGTCGCGCTCACCGGCTTCGTGAGCTTCGAGCAGGTGGCCAAGAAGGCCACCACCGCCCGCAACCCGCGCACCGGCGAGACCGTCAAGGTCAAGGCCAAGAAGGCCCCCAAGGTCACCATCGGCGCGTCGTTCAAGAAGACCGTCAACAAGGAGACCCCGGCTCCCAAGCTGGCCAAGTGATCCGGGCCGGCACCGCCGGCTGCTGATCGGACCGAGGGGAGGGCTGCGGCCCTCCCCTCGGCGCGTCCGGGCATCGGTCACACCCGGGGCACGGCGGGCGCTCGCGGGCTACAACGGGTCGGCGAGCGGACGCCGCCGCCGTGGGGAAGGGGACCAGCCGTGACCGACATCGTCGCCAACCGGTACGTCGAGGGGCTCTACGCCCCGGTGACCGAGGAGGTGACGGCCCTCGACCTCGAGGTGACCGGCACGCTCCCGGCCGAGCTCGACGGGCGCTACCTCCGCAACGGCCCCAACCCGGTCGGGCCGGTCGACCCCGCCCACCACCACTGGTTCACCGGCGAGGGCATGGTGCACGGCATCCGCCTGCGCGACGGCCGAGCCGAGTGGTACCGCAACCGCTGGGTCCGCTCGACGGCGGTCGCCGAGGCGCTGGGCGAGCGGCCCGCCCCCGGCGAGGGCGACGACCAGCGGTCGGTGGCGAACACCAACGTGATCGGCCTGGCCGGCAAGACCCTCGCCATCGTCGAGGCCGGCGGCCGCCCGGCCGAGCTCACCGACGAGCTCGACACGGTGTGCTTCTCGGACCTGGACGGGACGCTTCGCCACGGCTTCACCGCCCACCCCAAGCGCGACCCTCGCACCGGCGAGCTCCACGCGGCGAGCTACTGGTGGCAGCGGCCCGAGGTGATCGACTACACGGTGGTCGGCGCCGACGGCCGGGTGTCGCACCAGGTCGACATCCCGGTCCCGGGCAACCCGATGGTCCACGACTGCTCGATCACCGAGACGGCGATGGTCCTCTACGACCTGCCCGTGCTCTTCGACCTTCCGCTGGCGATGGAGGGCTACGCCCTGCCCTACGGCTGGAGCGACGACTACGGGGCCCGCCTCGGCGTCCTGCCCCTGGCCGGGTCGGCCGACCAGGTGCAGTGGTTCGAGATCGAGCCGTGCTACGTGTTCCACCCGATCAACGCCTTCGACGACGGCGATCGGGTGGTGATCGACGTGGTCCGTCATCCTCGGATGTTCGTGACCGACCGCAACGGTCCGAACGAGGGGCCGCCCGCCATCTGGCGCTACGTCCTCGACCGGGCCACGGGCCGGGCCACCGAGACCGCCCTCGACGATCGGGCGGTCGAGTTCCCGCGCGTCGACGAGCGGATGGTCGGGCGCCACCACCGCTTCTCGTGGGCCACGGGGCTCGACCTCGATGCCGAGGGGGAGGTGGCGGGGCCGGGCAACGGCCTGGTGCGCCACGACGCGGCCACCGGGGAGTCGCAGGTGCGCTCGTTCGGGCCGGGGCGGACCGTCGGCGAGGCCGTGTTCGTGCCGCGCGCCGACGATGCCGCGGAGGACGACGGCTGGTACCTCGCGCTCGTGCACGACGCGGCCACCGACCGCAGCGACCTCGTGGTGATCGACGGCCAGGACTGGCTGGGCGAGCCGGCCGCGACCGTGCACCTCCCGGTGCGGGTCCCCCTCGGCTTCCACGGCAACTGGGTGGCCACCGGCACCTGAGCCGACCGCCCGCACCGCCCCGTGGCTCACGGGCCGCGATCGGTCGGCGTGGAGCCGTCGGGGCGTCCGCTCCCGCCGGAGGGGTCGGCGTCGTCTCGGCGCGGGATCGGTGCGGTCGTGCCGGGCGGCGGCGGGCCGCTGGCGGTCCGGTAGCGGCTGCGGATCTCCGCACCGTCGGGGTGGTGCCAGGCCAGGGTGCCGTCAGCGCTGCGCGTGACCCTGAGGTTCCACCGGTGCTTGAGCCGGTTGTGGAAGGGGCACAGCAGGCACAGGTTGTCGATGTCCGTCTCGCCGCCCCTCGCCCAGCCCTCGAGGTGGTCGATCTCGCAGCGCTCGGCCGCGATGGTGCAACCGGGGAAGCAGCAGTGGCCGGGGCCGGCCGCGACGACGGCAGCTCGCTGCGCCGGCGTGGCGAGCCGTCGGGATCGGCCGTACCAGAGCGTCGCGCCGGCGGCGTCGGTGAGGAGCAGGGCGAGGTCGGCTCGGGAGAGGAGCTCGGCGATGACCTCGTCGGCGACGGGGCCGTGGCCGGCGATCTCGGCGATGCGCCGGGTGCGCTCGCCGGGCTCGACGACCCCGCCCCGCCGTAGGAGGGTGTCGAGGTCGACGGTCGCGTTGACGAGCGGCACGATCGACGACGGGCCCGACCTCGGGAGGCCGCGGCGCCACACCTCCATCACGATGTCGCCGTAGACCTCGGCCAGGGTTCGAGGGTCGGCGTCGAGGGCCCCGGCCCGGCGGAGGCGCTCGTGCTCTCGCTCGAGGCCGGCCTTGAACTCGGCCGCAGCGAGCGGATCGAGGTCGAGCTCGACCTTGGCGCGCCCCCAGAGCAGTTCGAGCACCCGACAGGTGCTGCCGTCGGGGTCGGCGGGCTCGGGGCCGTCGGGATCGTTCTCGCCCCGCTCGGCCAGCTGGTCGAGGCGCCACCGCTCCAGGTGGCGGGCCAGGGCGTCGACGGTCAGCTCGCCCGCAGCCGCCACAAGGGCCGCGGCGTCGCGGTCGAACGCGTCCACCAGCGGTTCCGTGCGGGCCCCGAGCAGGGCCCGCAGGTGGTCCAACGACAGGTGGCCCGATGCCGCCGCCGCGGCGAGCGTCGGGTGCTCCGCGACCTCGACGCACACCCGCCGCAGCGAGCCTGCAGCAGCTCGCTTCAGCCCGACCGTGCCGACCAGCCA
>JAGQSL010000028.1 GCA_020439525.1 Acidimicrobiales bacterium
TCGCCGACGACACCACCGTGCGCCGTCGGCGCCCCGAGCTCTACGACCTGCTCGTCCGCAGCGACGAGGTGCCCGAGGGCGTCGTGCTGGTGCACGAGTTCACCGAGCGGGGCAAGGTCGTGAAGATCTACCAGCTCGACCCGGCCGCGCCACCCACCGATCAGCCGCCGCTGCCGCTCGGCTACGTGTCCGACTAGCGGCGTGGCCCGCGCAGCAGGCGGAGACGCCGGCGCCCTGCGACGACGGCTGCGCCTGCCGGCGGCGCTCACGGTGCTGGTGCAGGTGGTGCTCGTGCTCGGCGACCGCGTCCCGTCGATCGACACCATGGCCTACCTCGAGAGCGGCACGAGCCTGCTCCGAGGCGACGGCTACGTGCGCCAGGGCATGCCCGAGGTCCACTTCCCGCCCTTCGTGCCCGTGGGCCTCGGCCTGCTGCACCGGCTCCTGGGCGACGAGCTGCGGGCCGTGCAGGTGTGGAACCTCGGCTGGGGCCTGGCCCTCGCCGCCACGGTGGTCGCCGTCGCCTGGCGGGCCAGCCGCGACGTGGACGCCACGGTCCTCACGGCCTGGGCGGTCACCGCCGTGGGCGGGGCCATCCCCCTGCTGATCCGGGGCGGCGGCGGCAGCGAGGCGCCGGCGGCCGTGCTCGTGCTCGGCGCTGCGCTCGTGGGCCTCGACGCCCTCGATCGCGCCGACCGATCCAGCGTCCTGGCCGCTCGAGGCGCCGCCATCGGCGCGCTCCTCGGGCTCGCCTACCTCGTGCGACCCGAGGCGCTGCTCTGGGGCGGGCTCCTCGTCGCGGTCGTCGCCCTGCTCGCCCGCAGCCGGGGCGCGACGATCGGGGCCGCCGCCGGCCTCCTCGCCGCGACGGCAGCCGTCGTGGCGATCGCCGTGGTCCCCTACGCCGTGCGCCAGCACGACGTCACCGGCAGCTGGTCGATCACCGCCAAGAGCCGCGAGGCGTCGATCGACACCTGGGCCGACATCGCCCGAGGCGACCGGGTGCAGCGCGACGAGGTGTTGCACCGCATCGACCCCGACGGGGTGACGCTCGGGCCGCCGATGCGCTCGCTCAGCTCGCTCGCCGCCGACGACCCCGCCGGCTGGCTGCGCATCGTCGCCACCAACGTCGCCCAGGTCGGCCGCTTCTACCTGCTGTGGCAGGTGGTGCCGATCTTCCTGCTCCTCCCCGCCCTCCACCGCCTCTGGCGCAGCCGGGCCACCGACGCCACCCGGATCTTCGGCGCCGCCGCGCTCGGCCCCGTCGCCACGTCGCTCACCTACTTCGCCCTCCCCCGGTACCTGCTGGTGACCACGTGCGTGGTGGTCGCCTACGGCTGCTGGGCGGTGGTCGCCTGGCAGCGCGAGCGCTCCCCCGCGGTGCGCCGGTGGACCGCCGTCGGGCTCGCCGTCGGGCTCGGCGTCTCGTTCGTCGTGGCCACCTGGCCCCTCCTCCCGGGCAGCCCGAGCCCGGAGCGGACCGACCAGATCGACGCCGGACGCTGGATCGACGAGCACCTCCCCGCCGACGCCGTGCTCCTCACCCGCTCCTACGCGGTGCAGCACGCCGCGCACCGCCCGGTGGTCACCCTCCCGGTCGGCACGCTCGACGAGGTCCTCGCGTTCGGCCGACGGCGCGGCGCCACCCACCTCGTGGCCGACGAGACCACCCTGCGATCGCGCCGGCCCGAGCTCGTGGACGACCTCCTCGGCGACACGGTCCCGGACGGGCTCGCGCTGGTGGCCGAGCGCACCGAGGGCGGCCGCACGGTGCGCATCTACGCCATCGAGGGCGTCGATCCCTCGGTGCCGCCGTGGCCGCTGCCGCTCGGCTACGTGAGCGACCTGCCTACGCCCGCTCCTTGAGCCGGAACCGGTAGACCGCCAGCTCGCCGCGCAGCTTCTGGATCTGGGCGATCTGGCGCTCGCCCGCCAGCTCGGGATCGTCGCGCAGCGCCTCCACCTCGTCGCGCGACTCCAGGCCCCGGACCACCACCCAGACGGTGCGCTCGTCCGCGTCGAGCAGGACCTGGCGCAGCGACCCGTCGGGCTCGCCGTAGATGCGGTGGGGCTCACCGATCGGCACCTCGGGCGACACCGGTTCGAGGGCGACGGTGCCACCCCGCTCGGCCACGGCGTAGTCGAAGGGGGCCCGAAGCAGGGGCCGCATGACCAGCCCGTCGCCCGGCTGGGCCTGGGCGTCGAGCACGGCGACGACCGACGGCCAGTCCTCGCCGGAGGTGTTGGTGACGGCCGGCTGCATGGAGAGCAGGACCGCCATCAGCACGGCCGTGGCCCCCAGGCGCAGGGGCCGCCCCCGCAGCGACGTGACGGCCAGGCCGAGGAGCAGGGCGACGCCCGGCAGGCTCGACACCAGGTAGCGCGGCTCCTGGTACGGCCGGACGAGCGAGATGGCGAGCACGGCGAGGGGCTGGCCCCACGCCCAGGCCAGCGCCACGAGCGGCAGCCACCCGTCGGCTCCCACGTCGGTGCTCCCCGCCCGCCACGGCGCGCCACGAACCACCCGGATCGCAGCGATCGCCGTCCCCGCCACCACCACCGCACCCACCGCCACCCCGAGGCCGCCGCGCCCCACGAGCATGGCGTACACCTGCTTGAGGTCGGACCACGTCGGCGGCTCGATCCAGCTGGCCACCTCGCCGGCCCCGTAGGCGAACAGCACGAGCAGCAGCACCGCCCAGGCCAGGCCGAGCACGAGCAGCGGACGCACGAAGCGGCGCCGGTCGGCGCGCGCCACCAGCACCGCCGCCTGGGCCACGAGCTGCAGGGCGGCCAGCCCGTGGGCCAGCGGGCCGAGCAACCCGCCGACGGCCAGCAGCACCCACCCCCGGCGGCGCCGCCGCGGGTCGTCGGTGGCGCCCAGCTCCACCACGCCCAGCCACCCGACGGCCACGAGGAGCATCGCCAGCCCGTAGCCGCGAGCTTCGATCCCCCACCGCGCGAGCGCCCAGGTGGAGGCGAGCACGAGCGACGACGTGGCCGCCAACCAACGCCCGCCGATGCGCCGGGCCACGAGGTAGGTGACCGCCACGGTGGCGGCCACGAACAGCGCCGAGGGCAGCCGGATCCAGAACCGGTCGGTGCTCAGCTGGGCGATCGGGGTGATCACCGCGTAGTAGAGCGCCATGGTGCCGCCGGTCCCGCGAAGGGTGTCGAACAGCTGGGTCGTGGCGCCCACCGTGAGGCCCTCGTCGGTCCACACCGGCCGGCGGGTGAGCCGGGGCAGGGTGGCCGCGAGCGAGAGCCCGCACGCGGCCGCGACGACGAGGAGGTCGACGCGCCCGAACCGTGCCGGCCGCGAGGCCGGCACGTCGGTCAGGCGATCAGACGGCGAGGAGGTCGCGAGCACCCGTGTCGGAGGAAGGGTGGCGCAGCTTCGACATGGCGCGCGCTTCGATCTGGCGGATGCGCTCACGGGTCAGGTTGAAGTGCTCGCCCACCTCTTCGAGGGTGCGGGGCTCGCCACGGTCGAGGCCGAAGCGCAGCTTCAAGATCTCCCGCTCGCGCTCGTCGAGAGGCGACAGCAGGCGGGAGATCTCCTCGGGGAGCAGCGCGGTGGCGGCCACCTCGA
>JAGQSL010000325.1:0-262 GCA_020439525.1 Acidimicrobiales bacterium
GACCCCGACGCCGCACCGGCCGCCGGACGGCGGCGCTCGGCGCTCGGTGTGCGGTCCCCGCTCGGCTTGCGGTCGCCGCTCGGCTTGCGGTCGCCACTCGCCTTGCGGTCGCCACTCACCTTGCGGTCCCCGCTCGCCTTGCGGTCGCTGCTCCCTGCGGCGGGCGGCCGCTCGCGCTTGGCCCCCCGGGCGGGCACGGGCTCGAAGGCCCGCTGCGGCGATTCGGGCAGGGAGGCCACGTCGGGCTCCTCGATCTCGGCGT
>JAGQSL010000325.1:424-2124 GCA_020439525.1 Acidimicrobiales bacterium
CGCCACGTCGGTGGCCACCAGCGCCCGGACGTCGCCACGGTGGAAGGCCTCGAGCGCGCGCTCGCGCTGAGACTGGCTCCGGTTGCCGTGGATCGCCGCGGCGGCGACGCCGGCCTTGGCGAGCTGCCGGGCAACCCGGTCCGAGCCGTGCTTCGTGCGGCAGAAGACCACGGTGTGCCCGAGGCGGTCGACGATCTCGGCCACGAGCGCCACCCGGCCCGGGCGCTCCGCCAGCCAGAACCGATGGGTCACCTCCCCCGCCGGCTCGTCGGCCATCTCGTGGACGACCGGATCGACCTGGTAGCGCTGCACGAGCTCGTCGATCGCCCCGTCGAGGGTCGCCGAGAACAGCACGGTCTGGCGATCATCGGGCACCTGGTCGAGGATGCGCTTGACCTCGGGCAGGAACCCCATGTCGGCCATGCGGTCGGCCTCGTCGATCACGACGAAGGTGACGGCGCGGAGGTCGCAGACCCGACGGTCGATGAGGTCCTTCAGGCGCCCCGGCGTGGCCACCACGATGTCGACGCCGGCGCGCAGCTTCCTGATCTGCGGCTCGATGCCGGCGCCGCCGTACACCGCGAGGACCCGCAGCTCGGTGCCGAGGGCGCGCAGCTCGTCGGCGACCTGGATGGCGAGCTCGCGCGTTGGGGCGAGCACCAGCCCGTGGGGCTTCTTCGGCGCCGACCGGGTGACGCGAGCCACCATCGGGATGCCGAAGGCGAGGGTCTTGCCCGAGCCGGTGGGCGCCTTGCCGCAGAGGTCGCGCCCCTCGAGGGCGTCGGCGATGGTGGCTGCCTGGATGGGGAACGGCTCGGTGATGCCGCGACGGGCGAGGGCGGTGACGATCGGCGCGGGGACGCCGAGCGATTCGAAGGTGGGGGGCACGTGGATCTCCTGGCGCACCGGGGGCGGTGCGAGGTCGGGGGGCGGAACGGCTCGGCAACCTGCCGAGGTCGACAACCATCTCCCGCTCCTGCCGGCCGGTCCGGCGGGGCCCGTTCGGGCCCGAGGGTTCGCTCGAGGCGCCCCCTCCTGAGATCGCTGCCCGCCGCCCGCTGCGGGGCGACGACGTCGAGACGCTAGCGCGCCGAACGCCCGTTCCCCAAGCTCACGCCTCGGGGTTGGCGTCGAACCAGGCGTCGAGCGCCTCGTCCCAGCGGCGCACCTGATCGGCGGTGAGCTCGGCCTGGTTCTCCTCGGTGAGCACGAACCCGCAGGTGCGCACGGCGTGGACGTAGGCCGGGTGCACGCCAGCTCGCTCCATCGCATCGGTGAGCGTCCTCGACACGTCGGCCGGCCCCGTCCTCGGCTCCTCCTCGATCACCACGACCACGGTACGGGCCGGTCGCCGGCCCGGCGCGGACGCTTCCCCGCTCCGTCCGATTCCCGCTGGCCGGCGCGCCGCGCCGCCACCAGGATGGCGGCGTGATCCTCGACGACGACAGCCGGTACCGCGCGGTGGCCAGCCGTGATCCGCGGTTCGACGGCTGGTTCTTCGTCGGGGTGACCTCCACCGGCATCTACTGCCGTCCGAGCTGCCCGGCCACCACGCCCAAGCGGCGGAACCTGCGCTACTACCCCACGGCCGCCGCCGCCCAGCACGAGGGGTTCCGCGCCTGTCGCCGCTGCCGGCCCGACACCGCACCGGGATCGCCCGAGTGGAACGTCCGCGCCGACCTGGCCGGCCGGGCCATGCG
>JAGQSL010000326.1:0-256 GCA_020439525.1 Acidimicrobiales bacterium
CGCGTCCCGGCGCCGGCGGCGAGCACGATGGCCGAGAGGGTGCGTTCGGTCATGGGTCCGGTCTAGCGGATCGATCGGCCGAGGGGAACCGCCCGGCGGGCCGGCCGGCGGTCCCCCGTCCACTACCGTTCGGCCCCGGGAAGCGCCGACGCCGGAGGGGATCGCACGGCATGTGGATCGAGGTGGACTCCAACAAGGAGGGCATCAAGTCCTGGGTCGCGAGCGAGCACATCGAGCGCTGCGACGTGAACGCCGT
>JAGQSL010000326.1:311-7301 GCA_020439525.1 Acidimicrobiales bacterium
CCTGGTCGATGAAGAAGCTCCAGCGGGTGATGGGCGTCGACCTCCCCCGCGCCGCCGAGTAGCGGCGCGGAGGCTGGACCGCCTCGTCGCTCGGGGGGCAGGGCTCGAACCTGCGACAGCCGGCTCCAAAGGCCGGAGTTCTACCAACTGAACTACCCCCGACGGTGGTCGTCACCCTAGGCGTCGGGGCGCGGCGGCCGAGCCCCGATCAGCAGGCGGTGGGCACCACCGGGGCCGGTCCGGCCGAGCCGGCGGGCGCCTCGCCGGGCGCGGGGCGCGACCCGTTGCGCAGGGCCTCCAGGGCCGGGTCGTCCGGCGAGACGAGCTCGAGGACGGCCTTGCCGTCGCGGACGGCGTCGACCACGCCGAGGCGCCGGGAGACGACCGGTGCGCCCTGCGTCGCTCGCGCCAGGTCGAGCAGGTCGCCGGGCGTGGTCGACGAATCGACCGTCAGGTGCTCGATGACCTCGTCGACGACGCGGGCCAGCTCCAGGGGGTCGCGCGCGCTCAGGTCCAGGAGCTCGGCCAGGACCGAGCCCAGCACGGCCTGCTGGCGCTCGATCCGCCCGAGGTCCGAGGTCGGATCGTTCCGCCAGGTGCCGTCCACCTCCTCGGCGAGGTGGCGGGCCCGGCCGAGGGCCAGGAGGTCCCCGCCGGCGACGGTCTGGCACCCGGCATCGAGGGAGAGGCCGGTCGGCGCGTCCCGGACCGGGTGGTCGAACGCCAGGCGGGCCCCGCCGAGGGCATCGCCGATCGCGACGGCACCGGCGAAGTCGGTCTCGGCGTAGCGGTCCACCTCGATGCCGAGGTCGGCCTGCAGCGTGGCGATGAGCAGGTCGGGACCGCCCCGCTCGCGGGCGTTGGCGAGGCGATCGCGACCGAGGCCCGGCAGCTCCACCCACAGGTCGCGCGGCAGCGGGAGGACCGACACCACGTGGCGGCCGGGGTCGACCCGCACGACCACGACGGCGTCGGTCCGTCCGCTGGGCGGACGGGCCGGATCGGGCGCGGCGAGGCCGGCGTCCGAATCGACGCCGACCAGCAGCAACGTCGTGGGCTCGGTGCGCGGGCTCCCGGCGTCGTCGCCCAGGGCGGCGACGTCGACGTGCTGGAGGTCGTCGAGGCGTCGGTCGATCAGCGCCGCCCCGCCGACGGCGCCCACCGCCAGGGCGGCGACGGTCGAGGCCCCGCCGACGGCCAGGCGGTGGCGGCGGCGGCGCGAGCGGCCACGGCGCACGACGGCCGCGTGCAGGGCTTCGGACGGCTCGTAGGGCACGGGATCATCGAGGTGGTCGAACACGGTCAGGCTCCTCCGCGGTCGGGGATGGGTTCGAGGTCGAGGCCGGTCCACGCCTCGCGCAGCGTGGCGAGCCCCCGATGGGCGTGGCGCTTGACGGTGCCGACGCTCGTGCCCAGCTCGCGGGCCACGTCGGCCTCCGAGCGGTCGGCGAGGTACCGGAGCACCACCACCTCGCGCTGGCGGCGCGGCAGCGACGAGAGCAGGTGGGCCAGCTCCAGGCGGTCCACCGCCGCGCGGGTGGCGTCGTCGGCGGCAGCGGCGTCGGCGACGGGAACCTCGGCGCGACGCGACCGGTCGTGGGAGCGCAGGCGGTCGAGGGCGAGGTTGGCGGCCACCCGGGCCACCCAGGGCTCGGCATGGCCGTGCACGCGCCTCCACCGGGCGTAGGCGCGCGCCAGCGCCTCCTGGGCGACGTCTTCGGCCTCGGCTCGGACGCCGAGCAGCCGGTAGGCCACGCGATAGGCGAGGCGCGCCAGGTCGGCGAAGGCGGCGTCGAAGTCGGCGTCGGCGGTCACGGGCACCCCCCTTCCACGGCTGGGGGCCGGCGGAGGTTGACCGTCCCGCTCAGATCCTGCCGTGCGGGCCCGGGCCCGGACGCGCAACGACCGCCCCGGGCGGGGCGGTCGTGGATCGAACGGTGGGAAGCGGTGCCGCTACTTGCCGGCGGCTCGACGCTGCCAGCGGGTCCGCTTCAGCATCTTCTTGTGCTTCTTCTTGCGCATGCGCTTGCGGCGCTTCTTGATCAGTGAACCCATGGTGATCCCAACCTAGGGGCCGCTCGGTGCGCTCACCAAACCCGCAGGCAGCGTGCGCACGACGATCCCGGCCTCCGGGAACGCACCCGCCACGAACCAGGTGGAGCCCGACCCGGCGAGCACCGGGGTCGCGCCGGTGGCGTCGCCCAGCCGGTCACGCCAGCGCGCCAGCTCGGGCTCGACCGCGAGGGCCGCCGGCTCCAGGTCGTTGGGGCCCTCGGCGCGAGGCCCGCCCAGCTCGTCCCAGGCCCGGTACACCGCGGGGGTGGCGCAGGCGAGCGGTGGCGTCAGGAGGGTGAGGGTCCGCTCGAGGAAGGGCAGCGGTTCGAGCACCTCGCCGATGCCCGTGACCCGGGCCCGCCCGCCGGCCACGCAGAAGGCGACGTCGGCGCCGAGGCCGGCGGCGGCCACCGGGTCGTCGACGCCCGCCCAGCGCAGGATCGCCGCCGCGTCGGCCGAGCCGCCGCCGAGCCCGGCGCCCGCCGGGATCCGCTTGGTCAGCCGCACGTGTGCCCGCCGCCCCACGAGGCGCAGCGCCCGCAGCACCAGGTTGTCGTCGTCGACGGGGACGTCGAGCCCGGTGGCCCCGACCACCTCGAGGCCGTCGCCCGACGAGATCGCCAGCTCGTCGACCAGGCTCACGGTGACCATCTCGGCGTCGATCAGGTGGAGGCCGTCGGGCCGCACGCCCGTGATCCGCAGCGAGAGGGTCACCTTGGCGGGGGCGAGGACGACCTCGACATCGGTGGCGGGCACCGGGCGATCGTAGGGCGGCCTCAGCCGGCGACCGCGCGGAGCAGGAGGGCGAGGAGGTGGGGTTCTGCGGTCGATCGCTCCCGCCCGCGAGGCACGATCGACCGCAGATCGCCGGCGCATGCGGCCGCCGGGCGCGGGTCACCCGGCGGCGATGTGCGCGGCGGCCAGCCGACCCCACGCCTCGACGACGAGGCGCTCGGGGCGGTCGGTCGGATCGATGCCCGCCGCCTCGAACGTGGCCTCGTCGACCACCCCGGCGAGCGAGCGGCGCAGCATCTTCCGCCGCTGGTTGAAGGCACGCGCCACCAGCTCCTCGACCACCGCGAGATCGCCCTCCACGGCCGGCTCGGCTCGCCGGACGACCTCCACCAGGGCCGAATCGACGCGGGGCCGGGGCAGGAAGACGTCGGGGCCGACGCGCCCGACGATCCTCGCGGTCGCCCGCAGCGCCACCTTCACGCTGGGGATCCCGTAGGCGGGCGTGCCGGGGGCGGCGGCCAGGCGCTCGCCCGCCTCGAGCTGCACCATCACGAGCATGCGCTCGATGGCCGGCACCTCGCGCAGCAGGTCGAGCACCAGCGGGGTGGCGACGTTGTAGGGCAGGTTGGCGACGAGCGACCAGCGCTCGGCCCCGGCGAGCACCTCGTTCCAGTCGAGGGCCATGGCGTCGCCCGCCACCACCCGCACGTCGAGGCCGGCCACCACCCCTTCGAGGATCGGCCGGAGGTGCCGGTCGATCTCGACCGCCGTGACCGAGGCCCCGGTCTCGGCGAGCGCGAGGGTGAGCGAGCCGAGGCCGGCGCCGATCTCGACCACGTGGTCACCGGGGCCGACCCCGGCGAGGCGGGCGATGCGGCGGACCGTGTTGGGGTCGACCACGAAGTTCTGGCCGAGCGCCCGGCTGGGGTCGAGGCCGTGGCCGGCGAGCAGCGCGGCCAGCTCGGTGCGGGTGTGGGTCACGGCAGCCGGTACAGCTCGGTGGCCGCGTCCCAGGTGGTGCGGGCCACGTCCGCCACGGTGCGCCCCTGCACCTCGGCCACCATCGCCCCCACGAGCGGCAGCAGCGCCGGGGCGTTGCGCTTGCCGCGGTGCGGCACCGGGGCCAGGTACGGCGAGTCCGTCTCCACCAGGAGCCGTTCGGGCGGGCAGATGGCCGTGGCTTCGCGGATGTCGGTGGCCGTCTTGAACGTGACGATGCCGCTGATCGAGAGGTGGGCGCCCAGGTCGAGGCAGCGCCTCGCCTCGGCGGCCCCGCCGGTGAAGCAGTGGAACACGGTGCGCTCGGGGGCGCCCTCGGCGTCGAGGATGTCGAACGTGTCGGGCCACGCCTCGCGGGTGTGGATCACCAGCGCCAGGTCGTGGGCCTTGGCCAACGCGATCTGGGCGGCGAACACCTCGCGCTGGGCGTCGCGCGGCGAGAAGTCGTAGTGGAAGTCGAGCCCGCACTCGCCCACCGCCACGATCTCCGGGTCGGCGAGCAGCTCCTCGAGCCCGTCGACGCCCTGCTTCGCCTCGTGCGGGTGCACGCCGGCCGTGGCGAACAGCTCGGGGTGGCGCCGGGCGGCGGCGATGGCTGCTGTGGAGTCGGCCACGTCGCAGCCGACGGTGATCATCCGCTCGACGCCCACCTCGCGCGCGTCCGCCACGGCCTGGGCGACGAACGCCTCGTCGACGTGGTCGGCGAGGTCCACGTCGGAGCCGCCGCCGTCGCCGCGCAGGTGGAGGTGGCAGTGGTCGTCGGTCCAGCGCAGCTCGCTCATCGGGGCGACGGCCTCACGCCGCGGGCTTGATGCGCGGGAAGAGGGGGCCGCCCTTCTCCACTGGCAGGCCGCCGGGGTAGCCGCCCCAGGCGGCCGCGTCGGGGAGGCGCTGCTCGTCGGGCCGACCCTCGAGGCCGATGCGCCGCCACGCCTCCACGGTCGCGCGGGTGAGCGCCGGGCTCGCCAGGATGCAGACCAGCCGCAGCACCTCGAGGGCGTCGCCGAGCACCGCGTCGACCTCGGGGCCCGGCTCGGCCTTCCACGGCTCGGTGGCCTCCAGCAGGGCGTTCGCCTCTCGGATGAGCCGCCAGGTGGCGTCGAGCGCGACCGACGGCTGCACGGCCTCCCACGCCGCGGCGGCCTCGGCGTACGCCTCGGCGGCGACGGCGGCCAGCGGGCTGTCGGGCCGAGGGGCGGGGCCGATGCCATCGCACTTCTTGGCCACCACGGTGGCCACCCGGCTGAGCAGGTTGCCGAAGTTGTTGGCCAGGTCGGCGTTGTAGCCGGCGACGATGCCCTCGTAGCTGACGTCGCCGTCGGGACCGAACGGGGCGTGGCGCAGGAAGTGGAACCGGAACCCGTCGACGCCGAACTCCTCGACCAGGTCGGCCGGGAAGATCTGGTTGAGCCGGGTCTTGCTCATCTTCTCGCCGCCCACCAGCAGGTAGCCGTGCACGTTGAGGTGCGCCGGGGGCGCCTCGCCCGCCGCCAGCAGCATCGCCGGCCAGTACACGCAGTGGAACCGCAGGATGTCCTTGGCGAGCAGGTGGTGCACGTGAGGCCACCAAGCGGCGAAGCGCTCGGGGTCGGTGCCGTAGCCCACGGCCGTGGCGTAGTTGATGAGCGCGTCGTACCAGACGTAGAAGACGTGGCCGGGGTCCCACGGCACGGGCACGCCCCAGTCGATCGAGGTGCGCGTGATCGAGATGTCCTTCAGCCCGCCCTTGATGAGCCCGAGCGCCTCGTTGCGCTTCCCGGCCGGGGCCACCGCATCGGGGCAGCGCTCGTACCAGTCGAGCAGCGGCTGCTCGAACGCCGAGAGCCGGAAGAACCAGTTGTCCTCCTCGAACCACTCGACGGGCCGGCCGTGGATCTTGCAGAGGCCCGGGCCGCCGTCGGGGTTGGGGTCGAGGTCGTCGGGCTCGTAGTAGGCCTCGCAGGGCACGCAGTACCAGCCGGCGTAGGTCTCCTTGTAGAGGTGACCGTTGTCCTTGATCCGCTGGAGCATCGCCTGCACGGCGGCGTGGTGGTCCGGGTCGGTGGTGCGGATGAAGCGGTCGTGGGAGATGTCGAGCAGCTCCCACGCCTCCGCGAACCGAGCCGAGGTCTGGTCCGCGTGCTCCTGGGGCGTGCGCCCGAGGGCCTCCGCCGAGCGGGCCACCTTGAGGCCGTGCTCGTCGGTGCCGGTGAGGAAGAAGACGTCGTCGCCGAGCAGGCGGTGCCACCGCGCCAGGGCATCGGCCGTGACCGTCGTGTAGGCGTGCCCGATGTGGGGCACGTCGTTCACGTAGTAGATCGGCGTGGTCAGGAAGAAGCGGCCGGGCACCGCCTCACCCTAGCGAGGGCCCTTCGGCGCCTGGCAGGGCGTTGGCACCCGTCGACGCTCGCTCAGATGGCGTCGGCGCCCACCTCGCCGGTGCGCACCCGCATGACCTTGGTGACCGGCGTGGCCCAGATCTTCCCGTCGCCGATCTTGCCGGTGCGGGCGGCGTCGGCGATGACGCCGAACACGGTGTCGAGCTGGTCGTCGGGCACGAGCACGTCGAGGCGGACCTTGGGCACGAAGTCGAGCGCGTACTCCGAGCCGCGGAAGATCTCGGTCTTGCCGCCCTGGTGGCCGTAGCCCTGGGCTTCGCTGACGGTGATGCCCTGGACGCCGACGCCCTTCAGGGCCTCCTTCACGTCCTCGAGCATGAACGGCTTGACGATGGCGGTCACGAGCTGGACCACGGGGCCTCCCTTGGGGGTCGGAGCGGGCGCGCCGAGCTGGCGCTCATCGGTCGTCGAGCAGCTGTCGGGCCCGCACGAGCACGTCGTCGAGCATGGCCGGGGTGAGCTTGCCGGTGAAGGTGTTCTGCTGGCTCACGTGGTAGCTGCAGAGGATCGTGCGGCCCTCCCCTGCGTCGACCTCGACCCCGTGGCCGAACGCGGGCCGGGGTCGGACGCCGAGGTGGTGGGCGAGGGCCTGGTAGCCGAAGCCGCCGAGCACGAGGAAGGCCCGGGCCGGGAGCAGGTCGAGCTCGCGCTCGAGGAACGGCGCGCACGCATCGCGCTCGGCGGGCGTGGGCTTGTTGGCGGGCGGCGCGCACCGCACGGGGGCGGTGATCCAGCAGTCGGTCAGGACCATGCCGTCGTCGCGGCCCGTGCTCTCGGGCTGGCTGGCGAAGCCGGCGCGGTGGAGGGCGGCGTAGAGGAAGTC
>JAGQSL010000327.1 GCA_020439525.1 Acidimicrobiales bacterium
CAAGGGCAACGACTTCTTCGCCGAGGTGACCACGCCGGTCGCCCTCGGCGCCAAGGGCTGATCCGGTCGTGGTGGCGACGCTGGTCGTGCTCGGGTTCGCGTGGCCCCCGTGGTGGACGTGGGTGCTGGCGTTCGTGCTCGCCGTGCTCGGCGGCATCGTCGCCACCGCCTACGCCGGGCCCAACCTCGCCGCCATCGGCGTCACGCCCGACGACCGGCTGCTCGTCCGGCCGGTCGGGCTGGTGCGCCTGTGGGCGCTCTCGAACGGCGTCGACGTGCCGGTCGCCTCGATCGTCGACGTCGGGGTCTCGCCCAAGAAGGGGCTGTCGAAGCGGTGGCGCGCCCCCGGGACCCACCTTCCGGGCGTCATGATCGCCGGAACCTTCCGTCGTCGCGGCGAGAAGGACCTCTGGATGGTCGGGCCGGCCAAGGAGGTGCTGGTGATCGAGCTCGCCGACCAGCCCTACCGCCACCTCATCGTCCAGGTCGAAGACCCCCACGCCGCGGTCGAGGCCCTCAAGGCGGCCGTCCGCCGCGAGCACTGACGTTCGCTCCGAGCGGGGTCGACGCCGCGGCGTCGACCACCTTCGGGCGATCGCGATCGCCTGGCGGGCAGGATCGCCCGAACCTGCCGGGCGGCGTCGTCAAGCAGCCGGGTCGACGACGGTGAACCGCAGCCCGGCGTGGGCCTCGAGGCGCTCCACCAGGCGATCGCCGAAGGCGGCTGCCGGCGTCCAGAACCCGCCGCCCACCTCGTCACGAGGCAGGTCGAGCAGGGCGACGGCGGCCTCGCCCAGCATCTTGGCCGTCGACCCGTAGCCCGGGTCCCGGTCGCCCGTCACCCGGGTCTCGATGCGTGCGCCCGATGCGGTGGTGCCCTTGAAGCGGAGGTCGAACGACCCCGCCTCCTGCTGGTCGGGGCTGGGGCCCTCCCCCGGCTTGGGCAGCACCCATCGTGCGAGCGCGGTCCGGACCGGCTTGACGGCCAGCAGGCCCATGCCGGCGAGGGAGCCCGCCGCCAGCCCGCCCGCCTTCGCCGCGCCGAGCGGCCCGTCGCCGAGGTCCATGGCCTCCCGGTAGCGGAACGTCGGCCCCCACGGTCGGCCCAGCAGGGCGTGGGTGCGCTGCACCACGCGGGTGTTGACCGCGGCCATCACGAACGGACCGAGCCAGTGCCCGGTGTCGGGATCTCGCTGGGGCGTGACCACGTCGGGCTGGGGCGGTCCGCTGCGCAGGTCGGGCGGAGCGAGGGCGTAGGGATCGGCCAGGATCGCCCGCACCTCCTTGTCCTTCGCGGCCTCGGCCACCACGTTCATCATCGAGGCGATCGTGCCCCCACTCGCCCCGCCCTTCATCGCCACCACCCGCATGTCGATGCGCCCGCACGGACCGTCGAGCAGCTCGATCGCCCGCTGCTGGGTGAACCACACCCCGAGGTCCGACGGGATGGAGTCGAAGCCGCAGGTGTGGACGATGCGGGCGCCGCTGGCCTCGGCGGCAGCGTGGTGGGCGTCGATCATGCGTCGCATCCACTGGGTCTCGCCCGTGAGGTCGGCGTAGTCGGTCCCGGCCTCGGCGCACGCCGCCACCACGAGCGATCCGTGGAGGGCGTAGGGCCCGACCGTCGACACGAGCACGCGGGTGGAAGCGGCGAGCTCGGCCAGCCCGGCGGCATCGGTGGCGTCGACCACGATGCGCTCGACGTCGGCGCCCGTGTCGGCGGCCACCTGGTCGAGCTTGGCGGCGCTGCGGCCGGCGATCGCCCACCGCAGGGGGCCGGTGGTCCCGTGCCGGGCGACGAGGTGCCGGCAGAGGATCTGGCCCACGAAGCTGGTGGCACCGAAGACGACGAGGTCGTGGGGGCGGTCGAAGGAGGGGGCCATCGCCGGAGCCTACGAGTCGACGCCCGGGTCGAGCGGGGGGCGGCACCGAACTGCGGTCGATCGCGCTCGCTGAGCGGCAGGGATCGACCGCAGTTCGCCGCCCGGCGCCCGTTCACGGAGCCGTCACGGAAATCGGTTGGCATCTCGGCCGGCCGGTGGTTGGATGGCGCCACCGAAGAAAGGAGGTGGTCCACATCAACGACAGTTCTCATGGGACTTCGGAGGTGGCTGGTCGCTGACCAGGCCGCTCGGGCGGTCGGCGATTACCCGCCAGCCACCCGCGGATCGATGAGCGGGCGTGTCCCTCCCGGTGCAAGCACATCGTGATGTGACCCGAGACGTTGCAGGGGAGGTGCCTCCGGGCGCCTCCCCTGCTCGCGTCCGTGCCGGGTTCGCGCCGTGCCTCGGTACCGTGCCACCGATGGCCCGACCCGAGCTGCGCAACCCGGCCAACGCCGAGGGCGACTGGTTCGTGGACGAGCGCTGCATCGACTGCGGCACCTGCCGAGAGATCGCCCCGCACCTGTTCCGGGCCGCCGCCGGCGCATCGGTGGTGGCCCGCCAGCCGTCGGAGGCCGCCGCCGAGCAGACCGCGGCTTGGCTCGCCGCCCAGGCGTGCCCGACCACCTCCATCGGCACGATCTCGCGGCGGCCCCGCCCGGGCCGCCTCTATCCCCTCGAGGTGCGGGACGGGTCGGGCGTCTACGACCTCCGCTACTGCTCGGAGGACAGCTTCGGCGCCTCGGCGTGGCTCGTGGTCCGGCCCGAGGGCAACGTGCTGGTCGACTCGCCCCGCTGGACCGAAGCGCTGGCTGGCCCCATCGAGGCCCTCGGCGGCATCGCCCACGTCGCCCTCACCCACCGCGACGACGTGGCCGACGCCCACCGCTGGGCCGAGCGCTTCGGCGCCCGCTCTTGGATCCACCGCGACGACCGGCGGGCGGCCCCCTGGACCACCGATGAGATCGGCGACGACGAGGTCGAGCTCCAGCCCGGCGTCACCGCCATCCCCGTGCCCGGGCACACCAAGGGGTCTGTCGTGTTCCTCACCGAGGACGGGTGGCTCCTCACCGGCGACTCGCTGGCGTGGAGCCACGAGCGCGACGACCTCACCGCCTTCCGCGGTGCGTGCTGGTACTCCTGGCCCGAGCAGGCGCGATCGCTCGGACGCCTGGCCGAGCGCCACCGGTTCCACTCGGTGCTGCCGGGCCACGGCGCCCGCCACGTCGGCGGCGACCCCGACGACCTCCACGCCCGCCTCGTCGGCCTGGTCGACCGGATGGCCGCGGCCGCCTGATCAGGCGAGGGTGACCAGCTCGAGGAAGCTGTCGTGCCAGTGGTCGACGGTGCCCTCGGGCATGAGGAGGGCCCGGTCGGGCTGGAGGGCCTCGACGAACTCGGCGTCGTGGCTGACCACGATGAGCGTGCCACCCCAGCCGGAGAGGGCGTCGGCCACGGCCGTGCGCGAGCCCGGGTCGAGGTTGTTCGTGGGCTCGTCGAGCAGCAGCACGTTGTGCTTGCCGCCCACCAGCTGGGCCAACGCGAGCTTGGTCTTCTCGCCACCAGAGAGCGTGGACGCGTCCTGGAACACCTTGTCGCCCACCAGGCCGAACATGCCGAGGATGGCGCGCAGGTCGCCGTCGCCCATGCCGCCCGTGGCCTCGCGCATGTGCTCGACGAGGTTCGCGCCCGAGCGGATGCCCTCGTGCTCCTGGGCGTAGTAGCCGACCGACACGCCCATCCCCCACCGGAACTCGCCGATGACCGGCTCGGTGATGCCGGCGAGCACCCGCAGGAGCGAGGTCTTGCCGGCACCGTTCAGCCCCATGATCAGCTGGCGGTCGCCCCGACCCACGTCGAAGGTGACGTCCTCGAACACGTCGAGGCCCGGGTAGCTGACGGCGAGGTCCTTCGCCTCCAGGACCGTCTTGGCGCAGTGCGGCGGCTCGGGCAGGCGGAGCTTGAGCACCTTGCGGGCCTGCACGGACTGCGGTGCGGCCTCCTTGAGCCGATCGATGCGCTTCTCGATCGAGTGCGCCATCGACGCCTTGGTGGCCTTGGCCCCGAAGCGGTCGACGATGGTCTGGAGGCGTTCGATCTCCTTGGCCTGCTGGGCGATCTCCTTGGCCAGGCGCACCTCGTCGGCCTCGCGGGCCTTCATGTACTGGGTGTAGGTGCCCTTGTACTCGTGCATGACCCCGGTGGACGTGTCGGCGCCGCGATCGAGGTGGATGACCCGGGTGATGGCGTCGTCGAGCAGGTC
>JAGQSL010000328.1 GCA_020439525.1 Acidimicrobiales bacterium
GCGTTGGTCATGGACTCCATGCCGCCAGCCACGACGATGTCGGCGTCGCCGGCCTGGATCATCAGGTCGGCGAGGTAGACGGCGTGCATGCCCGAGGGGCACACCTTGTTCACGGTGGTGGACGGGATGCTCATGGGGATGCCGGCGTTCACCGCGGCCTGGCGGGCGGTGATCTGCCCGGCGCCGGCCTGGAGCACGTGGCCCATGAACACGTACTCGACCTGCTCGGGGGTGACCCCGGCGCGGCTGAGGGCGCCGGAGATGGCGAAGCCGCCCAGCTCGGCGGCGGAGAAGCCCGAGAGCGCCCCCGACAGCTTCCCGACCGGCGTACGAGCGCCGGCGACGATCACGGATCCGGCCATGCGGACATCCCCTTGTGCGGTGGTGGAACGGAGTCCGTCCAGCGTACCGAGGCCTGCCCGGTCCACGCCCATCCGCCCATCCGCCGAACCCGACGTCGGTGCCCGCCTCCGACGCCAACCTGGCACGGAACGTGGACGTAGGTGACCACGTTCCGTGCCAGGTTCGAGCGGGCAGGGTCGGCGGCCGCCGACCGTCGGTGCCGGAGGGCTCAGCCCTCCGAGGCGACCGTGATGGCCTTGTCGATCTTGGTGCGGAGCTCCTCGAGCGACGCCTTGGAGGTGTCGCGGGTGCCGGTGAGCTCGCCGATCTGGGCGGTGAGGTGGGCGACTGCGGCGTTCGCCTTCTCCTCGGCCTCGCGGAGGGTGGTCTCCTCCATGCGAGCGGCGCGGGCCTGGGCGTCGGCCACGATGCCGAGGGCCTCGTCCTGGGCGGCGGTCAGCTTCTGGCGGGCCTCGTTCTCGTGCTGCTCGGCCTGGGCCCGGGTGGACTCGGCGTACGAGTCGGCCTCGGCGCGCACGCGGGCGGCGTCGGCCTGGGCGTCGCTGCGGAGCTTGTCGGCCTCGGCGTTGGCCGTGGCCAAGATGGCCTCGATCTGGCCGCCCAGGTTGGCCATGCCGCCACCCGACGCCGGCGCCTCGGCGGCACCGTTCGAGGTGGTGGCCGACTCGTCGAACGCGGCGGCGACGGACTGGAGGAACGCCCGGACCTCGTCCTTGTCGTAGCCACGGAGGCCGACGAGGAACTCCTTGCTGGCGATCTCCTCGGAGGTGAGGGCCATGTCGGTGGTTGCTCCTGCTGGGGTGGTGCTCACGCGGAACACTATCGGCGCCAACTCGCCCGATGGGAGGGTTCGCGCCCAACAGGCGCAGCGGACTTCGTGCGTTGCGCCGACCGCCACCTAGGATCGCCGCCCATGCAGGCATTCCTCGACGCAATCCAGGCCGGCGCTTCGGGCGACGAGCTGGCCAACATCGACATCCCGGAGTCCTACCGGGCCGCCTTCGTCAAGCGTGACGAGCAGACGATGTGGGAGGGGGTGGCGTCCGAGGACAAGGACCCCCGCAAGAGCCTCCACGTCGACGAGGTGGCCACGCCCGAGCTGGCTCCCGACGAGGTGTACGTGGCCGTCATGGCCGCCGCCATCAACTTCAACACGGTGTGGACCTCGATCTTCGAGCCGCTGCCCACCTTCGGCTTCCTCGACCGGCTCGGCAAGGAGTCGGTGTGGGGCGCCCGCCACGCCCTGCCGTACCACATCGTCGGCTCCGACTCGTCGGGCGTCGTGGTGCGCGTCGGCTCGGCCGTGCGCAACTGGAAGCCGGGCGACCGGGTCACCATCCACTGCAACCACGTGGACGACCAGGACCCGTCGGCCCACGACGACTCGATGCT
>JAGQSL010000029.1 GCA_020439525.1 Acidimicrobiales bacterium
GTGACCAGGTCGTAGCCCTCGTCGAGCTTGGCGAGCATCTTGGGCAGCTCGTGGGGGTCGTCCTGGCCGTCGGCGTCCATCAGCACCACGTGCTCGCCGTCGACGTGGTCGAGGCCGACGGAGAGGGCCGCCGACTTGCCCGAGTTGCGGCGCAACCGGATGTAGCGGACCTGCGGGCTGCGCAGGCGAGACATGACGCTGCGGGTGCCGTCGGTGGAGCCGTCGTCGACCACGACGATCTCCCACGAGCGCCCGATCGCGTCGAGCGCGGCCGCGGTCGCCGGGATCAGCTCCTCGAGGTTCTCCGCCTCGTTGTAGGCCGGGAACAGCACCGAAAGATCACAGCCCACGGCGGGCCCCTCGTGGCGACATCGGGACAAGGGTAGTGGGTGGCCCTGCCTAGACTCGTGGTCCATGTCGGGGGCCAGGGTCTTGATCACCGGTGCCGCCGGCTTCGTCGGACGCCACCTCAGCGCGCACCTCGCGGCCTGCGGCGACGAGGTGCTCGGCGTCGATCGCCACCACTTCCCCGGCGCCCACCACCCCGGCGTCGACATCACCGATGCGGCGGCGGTGGCGGCCATGCTCGACGAGCTGCGGCCCACCGCGATCTACCACCTGGCCGGATGGGCCGACGTCGGCGGCTCCTGGAAGGCACCCGTCGAGGCCTTCCGGGCCAACGCGGAGGGCACCCTGAACGTCCTGTCGGCCGCGGTCGACGCCGGCGTCGAGCGCGTCCTCGCCGTGTCGAGCGCCGACGTCTACGGCAAGGTGGAGCCGACCGAGCTGCCCCTCACCGAGGACTCCCCGCTCCGCCCGGCCAGCCCGTACGCCGCGTCGAAGGTCGCCGCCGACTACCTGGGCCTCCAGGCCTGGCTCGGGCGGGGGCTCCCCGTGCTGCGGGTGCGGGCGTTCAACCACCTCGGGCCCGGCCAGACCGACAAGTTCGTGGCGCCGGCCATCGCCAGCCGCATCGCCCGGGCCGAGCGCGACGGCGACACCGAGCCGCTGCCCATCGGCGACCTCTCGGCCCGCCGTGACTTCACCGACGTGCGCGACGTGGTGCGCGCCTACCGCTTGCTCATGGAGCAGGGCGAGCCGGGCGAGGTGTACAACGTCTGCTCGGGCACCGACCTCGCCGTGCAGGACCTCGCCGACCAGCTGCTGGCCCAGGCCCGCATCCCCCTGCGGTTCGAGACCGACCCCGCGCTCCTCCGGCCGGTCGAGGTGCCGGTGCTGCGCGGCAGCCACGACCGCCTCACCGAGGCCACCGGGTGGGAGCCCGAGATCTCCATCCGCCAGACGCTCACCGACCTGCTCGAAGACTGGCGGGAGCGGGTCGCCGCCGAGGGCTGACGAGCCGAGCGGCCTCGCTACCCTCGCCCCATGGCCATCCCCACCGCTCCGATCGTCGCCGGCTCGCTCGTCGGCGGCTACCTCGTCGCCCGCGAGACGAAGGTGCGCCCGCTCGGCGGGGCCGTGCTCCTCGCCGGCGGCCTCGTCGCCGGGCGGAGCTGGCTGCGCACCGCCGGAGCGGGCCGCGCGGTCGCGCTGACGGCGATCTACCTCGGTGGGTTCGGTGCCTCGCACCCGCTCGCCAAGAAGGTGGGGGCGTGGCCCTCGGTGCTCGGCGTGGCCGCGGTGAGCGGCGTCAGCGCCTGGGCCCTCGCGGACCGGCGGTCCTGACCCGGTCGTTCAGTCGTCGGCGCGGCGCTCCTGGATCCAGTCCCAGATGGCCGCGTTGTAGTCGGCCGGGCTGCCGGGCAGGGTGCTGACGCCGTCGATCGGCGTGACGACGTGCTTGTCGCACGCGGTCGTCGCGTCGGGGCCCTCGACGCAGAGCGGCAGGTTCTTCGAGCGGCTGTCGGGGCCGAGCGCCGCGATCGCGAGCGTCAGCGGGCGGTGGGCGCACTCGGTGGACCCGAGCGTCACCGTGGTGTCACCGACCGGGCACTGCATCGGCACGTCGCCGCAGGTGTTGGTGTCGCCGCGGTTCCAGACGTGCAGGATCGGGACGGTCAGCGCGCCGCGCGCCACGAGGAGGTGGGGCTGGTTCTCCGGCTTGGCCACCTCGGGGTGGATGCGGTCGAGCAGCCCGGTCTTGATGGAGGCCTCCTGGTCGCCGACGCAGACGCCCTGCTCGGCGGCGGCCCGGTAGTAGTCCTGGTTGAGGACGCTGGCGTCGGGGACGATGCCGGCCGGTGCGATCCCCTGCTGCTGGAGCGCCCAGGCCACGTGGAAGGTGCCCGCCGATCCGGCGCTGCCGCCACCGACGAAGTAGTCGTCGGTGGGGTACGTGGCGAGGGCGAACTGGATGGCGGCCTTCGCCGAGATGAGCCCGGTCGTCGGTCGCCGCTTGCCGTCGGGGGTCGTGTTCGGGTTGTTCGGATCCGCGGTGTTCATGCCGCCGTAGAGGTCGTGGCTGCACATCGAGACCGACACGATCCGGTAGCCGGCGTCTCGGACCTTGGCGCTGAGGCCGTCGTTGGTGACGTGCCCCAGCAGCTCGGTGCGCGACTCCTCGTCCATCCGGTTGGCGTTCGGCAGCGGTTGGCCGGAGGCCGAGAAGCTGCCGACGCCCCCGCCGTGCATGAAGACCCACATCGGCGCCGTGGCGGTGGACGAGGACCCCACCTTCCGGCCGACGACGAAGGTCTGGTAGCCGCTCACCGAGCAGGGGTAGGCCTCGTTGCGGTAGTAGTCCCACACGTAGCCGTCCTTGGTGACCGAGCTGAGCTTCACGACCTTCGAGGTGTCGCCCTGGGTGGCCAGGCAGCCGGTGAGCCCGGCGGCGAGCACGCCGACGAGCAGGAGCGGGAGCAGGAGACGTCGCACGACGGCCATCTTGGACGCCGAATGTGAGGAGGCCATGAGCCCGCGTCAGGCCCGGGTCGGCTCCGGATCGCCGGCGCGGACCGTCCAGGTGGACGCGGTGGAGATCTCGGTGTCGGGGTCGGCCACGTCGTCGAGCACGCGGAAGCGGGCGGTCAGCTCGTCGGGCGTCACGTCGACCACGAGGTAGCCGTGGTGGTTCAGCTGTTCGAGCAGCTGGGGGGTGCGGGCGCTCACGTCCTGGGGGAACAGCACCGAGGAGATCGGCGGCGCCATGAACTCGGGCGCCACCAGCGCCGAGCTCTGGTCGAAGGGGTCGGCCCGCACCTCGAGGGTCATCCCGGCGTGGTAGTCGCCCGTCAGCACCACCGGGTTGCTCACCTCGGCGAGCTGGGCGATCAGGCGGCGCCGAGCCTGGGGGAACCCGTCCCACGTGTCGAGGTAGTACGCCGCCGTGTCCGAGCCACCGTCGACGCCGGCGAGCACGACGGGGTTGCCCAGCAGGTTCCAGGTGGCCGTGCTCGTGGCGAGCTGGTCGGCCAGCCAGGCCTCCTGGTCGGCGCCCAACCGCGTGCGGTCCTCGCCCTCGACCTCGTCGCAGTTCCCGAAGTCGAGCCCGGTGCTCTGCGCGTCGCGGCACGGCGGCTCGGCGGCGTCCTGGCGCTCGTCGAGCAGGACCAGGCGGGCCAGGTCGCCGGCGTCGAAGGCGCGGTAGACGGCGAGGTCCGACCCGTCGGGCGGATCGAGCCGGACGGGAAGGTTCTCCCACCAGGCCCGGTACGCGGCGGCCTTGCGGGCCCGCACCACCTCGGCGTCCACGTCGCCGGGCGCCGTGTCGCCCATGTAGTTGTTCGCCACCTCGTGGTCATCCCACGTGGCCACGAAGGGGAACCGGGCGTGAGCGGCGGCGAGGTCGGGATCGAGCCGGTACGAGGCGTAGCGCAGGCGGTAGTCGCCCAGCGTCTCGAGGACGCGGTTCGGCAGCGAGTGGCGGCCCTCCCCTTCCCCACCGGCGTACTCGTAGATGTAGTCGCCGAGGTGAGCCACGAGGTCGACGTCCTCGTCGGCGAGGTGGCGGTAGGCCCCGTACGCGCCGCTCTCGTACATCTGGCAGTTCACGACCGCCACCGAGAACCGCTCGGGCGCCCCGGTGGGGAGCGTGCGGGTGCGGCCGACCGTGCTGGTCTCGTCGCCGAGGCGGAAGCGGTACCAGTGGTCGGTGCCGGCCTCCAGGCCGGTGGCATCGACGTGGACGCTGTGGCCGTCGGCGGCGCGGGCGGTGACGGTCGCCGACGCGAGGACCCGCTCGAAGCGCTCGTCGGCGGCGAGGTCCCACGCGATCTCGACGTCCTCGTCGGGCATGGCGCCCGACCCGTCGCCCGCGGTGGGGTCGAGCGCGAGCCTCGTCCAGAGGATCACCGCATCTGGCGTCGGGTCACCCGAGGCCACGCCCAAGGTGAACACCGGCCCGTCCGCCCAGCTCGGCGCGGACGCTTCGGCGAGCGGCACCGGGTCGCCCGATCCGGTGGCCGTCGTGGCCGAGGCCCCGTCCCCGTCGCTGCCGTCACCACCGCAGCCAGCCGTGATCGCCGCCGCGGTCGCGGCTGCGCCGATCAAGAAGCGCCGTCGACCCACGGCGGGGAGCACCCACCGTTCACCTTGCCGTTCCCCCGAGTTCACCCGCCGATCCTGCCACGTCGCGAGGCGGAGGGCGACCGATCGCGGCTCCCTACCTACCGGTAGGTAGGGTGCACGTCCATGGACCAGACCGCCCTGCTGACCGAGCTCGAACCGGTCGCCGCCCGGCTCCTCGACGCCCATCTGGCCGCGTCGCGCGAGTGGTTCCCCCACGAGCTGGTGCCGTGGGAGCGAGGACGCGACTTCGACCCGGCCGAGCGCTGGGACGAGGCCGACGCACCGATGGACCCGGCCGTGCGCTCGTCGCTGTTCGTCAACCTGCTCACCGAGGACAACCTCCCCTACTACTTCCGCACCATCGAGACCCTCTTCGGGCCCGACAGCGCGTGGGGGGCGTGGGTGCGACGGTGGACCGCGGAGGAGGGGCGCCACTCCATCGTGCTGCGCGACTACCTCACGGTCACCCGCGCCCTCGACCCGGTGGCGCTCGAGCGGGCGCGCATGGCTCAGGTGAGCACCGGCGAGGTGCCGGTCAAGGACCACGTCTGCGACGGCATCGTCTACGTGACCCTCCAGGAGCTCGCCACCCGCATCGCGCACCACAACACGGGCAAGCTGCTCACCGACCGCGCCGGCTACGAGGTGATGAAGCGCGTCGCGGCCGACGAGAACCGCCACCACCTCTTCTACCGCGACCTCGGCACCGCAGCGCTCGAGCTCGATCCGTCCGAGATGGTCCTGGCCGTCGAGCGCCAGGTGCGCGACTTCGAGATGCCCGGCACCGGGATCGTCGACTTCGAGGCCCACGCCCACGCGATCGCCCGGGCCGGCATCTACGACTTCGAGGTCCACCACGATGCGGTGCTGGTGCCCGTCATCGTGCGCCAGTGGGGCATCGACGCCATCGAGGGCCTGAACGACGAGGCGGAGGCGGCCCGAGCTCGGCTCTTCAAGCGGATGGAGCGCATCGCTCGGGCGGGCCGGCGGTTCTCCTCGCGCCGCGCCGAGGTGATCGACGCCAGCGAGCCGGTGGGCGCCGGGGCGTGAGCGCACGGTTCCTCGCGGCGGCCGTGGCCGTCCTCGGTCTGGTCGGCCTGGTCGGCGGCTGCGGCGTCGACGGTGGTGCCACGTCCCCCGGGACGGACGCACCCACCACCGCCACCCCGACCCCCTCGGCCGGTGCGGCATCGACGACCACCGCTCCCCTGGGCGACGAGCCGGTCGGCCACGATCCCACCGACTGCGACGATGCCGACGCGGTGGGCGCCGTGGTGGGCGGCGAGGTCGACGGCTTCGCCGCCGACGGGCGCACCTCGTTGGGCGACCTCGAGTACACGTACGCCGGCTGCACCTACACCTCCTACCAGGATGACCTCGGCTTCCTCGGCATCTCACGCCTCGACGCGACCGCCGGGCTCGCCACCGGCGGCCGGCTCTTCGAGGAGCTCGACCGAGCGGCGCGCGCCGCCGCGTGGCGCGACCGCTTCGAGCCGGTGCCGGGGCTGGGCGACGACGCCTACCTCGACGGGACCACCGTGGTCGTGCTCGACGGGGACGTGATGGCGTTCGTCGGCTACGAGCCAGCGGACCTCGCCGACCTGGGCGATCCCTCCGGGCCCGCACCGGCGCTCGAGCTCGCCCGCGCCACGCTGGCACTCGAGCTCTCGCCCGATCGAGCGCCGAGCTGCGACGAGGTGGAGCCGCTCGTCGCCGACGCCATCGGGGAGCCGGCCGAGTCGCGCGTCAGCAGCGGGTTCATCGGGGTCAACGAGGTCGCGATCACCACCACGGGCTGCAGCGTCGACCTGGAGGACGGCGCCAGCGCCTCGGTGGCGGTGGCGGACGCGACGCCGTGGGCCGATTGGGTGGCCGCCAAGGGGTCCTTCTCCCTGCGGGCCACCTACGCCGCCGTCGACGTGGGCGGCCGGCCCGGCTTCGACGATGGCCGTCAGCTGGTGGTCGACGACGGCGTCGCCGGCGACGCCCATCGCCCGTGGTCGATCGACACGGGCTTCGCCGACGGCGACGCTGGTGAGCTGGCCGCCCTTCGGCGAGATCTGGCCGTCGCCGTCGTCGACGGCTGACGATCGCCGCCGACCGCCTCGCCTACCGCTCCCGCTGGGCGTCGGGGATGAGGGCGTAGGTGCCGAAGCACATCTCGTCCTCGGTGCCCTCGGCGAACACGATGTACTTCGGCGCCCGGGTGGGGTCGGTGTCTCGGTCCCACGAGCACTCGAGCTCGAGCGGCTGGCCGCGCTCGACGTGGATGGGTTCGGCGAGCCCGTAGTTCATCTGCCAGTCGAAGCTCCACCGCGGGATGTCGAGCAGCACCTTCTCGTCGGCGGCGCCCGGATCGAGGGTGAGCCGGAAGGAGCTGCCGAGGGTGTGCATGTGGCCGAGCACGGCGACGATGGTGCCGTCCTCGGGCACGACGTGGTCGCAGGTGCTGCTCGCCCGCCGCCCGTCGAACCCGGCGGTGAGCTCCTCGGGCGTCTTGTTGCAGAGGATCAGCAGCCCCGCCTCGTTGGATGCGCCCGTGGGACCGTAGAGCCGGACGTTGTCGGCGATGGCGGCGTCGCGATCGCACAGCGGCTCGTCCTGGTCCTCGGGGGCGCAGGGGATCTCGACGGGCCCGAGCGGGTTGACCACGCGCAGCGCCTTGATGTCGCTGTCGCCGGGCTCGGTCTGCAGGGCGATCGTCGAGGCGTCGGGGGTGACGTCGCCGGTGAAGTGGTAGTGCATCTGCAGCACGAGCGCCTCGCCCGGCTGGAGCAGCACGCCCGAGTCCATCGGGAAGACCGCCGGCGCCTGGCCGGGGACCCAGCCGCCCACCAGGTTCGACTGGCCGGCGAAGCCGGCGTCGCGCTCCTGGCTGCCGACGCGCTCCGGGCCGCGGCCCCGCAGCATCGGCGACCCGTAGCACTCCCAGCCGGGCTGGCCGTCCTCGCCGTCGACCGACTCGGCGAACGCCTTCTCCTCCACGCTGATGTGGAAGAGCTGGGCGTGGTGGAGCTGCGTCAGCTCACCGCCTGGGAGGAAGGTCGTGCCGGTCATGAAGGTCGGCTCGGTGAAGCCCGGGTCGAGGACGAAGCAGCGGTAGTCGTTGGTGTTGTCGATCGAGCCCAGGTAGGGCGGGCGCTCGAGCACGACGTCCTGGCGGGGCTTGGGGCCTTGGACGTCCTCGGTGGCCTCGAGCTTCGTGGCGGCATCGACGTCGAGGGCGCCGCCGGCGTCGGCCCAGGCGCCGATGGCGGCGATCTCATCGTCGGTGAGGCGCATCTCGTGCAGCAGCGGCACGCCCTCGTCCGACGCCGGCCACGGCGGCATGTACCGCAGCTCGGTGACCGTCTTGAGGCCCTGCGACACGGCTCGGGCGTCGCCGGCGGTGTCGAGGCGGACGTGGGTGGAGCCCATCTCGCCCTTGGCGTGGCACGACACGCAGTTGGCCTCGAGGATCGGCTGGACCGTCTCGGCGAACGAGGGGGCGTCGGTGGGCTCCTTGGCGTCGGGGCCCGTGATCGTGGTGGGGATGGTGCGCTCGGTGGGGTCGTACGCGGTGAGCTCGAGGGTGAGCGTGACGTCGTCGGAGGTGGACACCAGCCCGGCGATGCGGATCGGGCCCACACCGAAGCGCGACAGCTTGGCCTCGGCGGTCGCGGTGGCCTCGAGGGCGCCGTCGTCGGTGAGCGTCGCCGTGGCGTCGAAGGTCGTCTTCACCGTCTCGGACTTCACCTTCACGGCCGCGGTGAGCGTGAAGTCGTGCTCCTCGCCGGCCACCAGCTCGCCCTCGAGGCCGTCGAGCTCGACGTCGGTCACGGTGATGAGCGGGTAGCGGTTGGACTCCAGGAAGTCCTGGCGGAGCCGGGCGTCGCGCAGGTTGTTGTCGGAGTGGAACTGCTCGACGTTGGCGACGACCTCCTCGATCCGGCTCTTCGAGAGGTCGTCGGCGTTGAGGGCGATGTCGCCGGCGATCCCGTTGGTGACGCCCGTGGCGGTGCTGGTGTCGCGACCGGCGAACTCCTCGTCGATCTCGTAGGTGAGCGACGAGGCGGTGGGGTCGATGCGGTAGACCGTCTCGCCGGGCTGCGCGGTCAGCTGCTGCGCCTCGGGCACCTGGTAGGTGACCTTGGCGTACTTGCGCGAGTCGACCACCGGCTTGACCTGGGTCCAGGTGTAGGTGCCGGCCGCGGCGGCGAGCACCACGGCACCACCGAGGAGGCCGTATCGCAGCCCGCGCCGGCGTCGCGGCGCGTCGCTGGGCGCCACGAGGTCGTCGGATGCCGAGCTGGGATCGGTCATGGTTGCCCTTCCGTCGGTGCCCCCTGGCCGTCCGACCCGACCATCCTATTTGCATCGACCGTGCAGGAACAGGCTGGCGGCCTGTGACATGTGCCCGACGTCACCGGCTAGTCGTAGACGGCCTCGATCCACCACCGACCACCCTCGACGGCGAGCAGGAGCGCGCCGCCCTCCTCGTCGACCACCTGGAACCGGGCTCGGCGGCGGTGGCGCGTGCGATCCCACCACCGCTCGTCGACCGGCCACGGCCCCGCCCAGGCCGTCACCTCCGCTGGCGGGCGCCCTCGACGGTGCACCACCGCCGGTGGCGCCGACACCTCGGCGCGCCCCGAGACCCGCACCTCGCGCCCCTCGGCGTCGACCACGGCGACGAGCTCGGGCTCGTGGGGCACGGTGGCCGGGGCTGGCGGCGGCACCCGGCCGGGCCAGGGCTCGGCCACCGCATCGAGCCGGGCGGCGGGCCGAGCCTGCGTGAGGTCAACCGTGGCGACCGGCACCTGCACCACCCGCTCGCCGGGCCCCCGCCCGCCCCGCACCTCGGGGACGGTCACCGCGTCGGCTCCCAGCTGGGCCTGGAGCCGGGCCACCGCTCGCCACACCCGCTCGTCGATGCGGGTCTCCCCACCCCAGAAGCCGAGCTGGCGCCCGCGGGCCGCCACCACCTCCACCGGCACCAACCGCAGCTGCACCAGCCCGGCGCGAGGGCGCGCGCCGCTGGAGGTCAGCCAGCCCTCCAGCTGCCACCGGACCCGGTCGGCCACCGCACCGGCATCGAGGGCCCCCTCGTGGCGCCACCGCCGGGCCAGCACCTCGCCGCGCTCGGTCTGCGCCTCGACCAGCACCTGGGTGCAGGCCAGCCCATCGGCGCCCAGGCGGGCGTGGAGCTCGTCGGCGAGGGCCTTGGCCGCGAACGCCGCCCGATCGACGCGCTCGACCGGCGGGTCGAGCTCGCAGCCCACCGCCAGCTCGGGCGCCGGACGACGGATGGCGAGCGGGCGGAGGTCGAGCCCCGACGCCAGGCGGTGGGCGGCGGCGCCGGCGGGGCCGAAGCGGCTGACCACCTCCCCCCGCGGCAGGTGCGCCACCCGACCGAGGGTGCGCAGCCCGAGGCGACGCCAGACGTCGACCAGCTCGGGCACCTCGAGCACCTCGAGCAGCGCGTCGACGGGGTGGGGGGCGAGGAAGGCTGCGCCCTCCCCGGGCGCCACCACCCGCGCGGGCCCGCCCCGAGGGTGGGCGGCGCGGGCGGCGAGCAGCGCGGCGAAGGCCCCGTCGGCCACGCCCACCCGCACGGGCCAGCGCCCGTGGAGCGCATCGGACACCGTCTGGGCCACCCGCCCGGCGAGGGCCTCGTCGCCCCCGAAGTACCGCGAGGGGCCCCGGGTGGCGAAGGCCAGGGTGCCGGGCACCGCCACCTCGACGCCGGGGGTGAGGGCGTCGAGCGAGGCGGCCACGGGCTCGAAGGCCCGGGCGTCGCGCGCCGGGTCGTGGTCGACCACCTCCACGTGGGGGCACCGGCGCTGGGCCTCGCGCCGGCGCAGCCCCACCTCGACCCCCGCCCCCCGGGCCGCCATCGATGCCGCCACCACCCGGTTGGCCCGCACCACCACCAGCGCCGCCGACGGCTCGGGACCGGCGGCGAGCACCGGCCAGTCCGGGGCGTGCACGACCAGGGTCCGGGTGGGGACGTCGGCCCCCGCCACCCCTACCCCACCTCGCGCAGCGCCGCCGGCGTCGCCGGTTCGCCGGTCGCGGCGGACGGTGCCGGGGAGGCCAGCGCGATCCGACCGTCGGGCCCCGGCAGCCACAGCGAGGCCCGTCGGGGCCGGTCGGCGCCTCGGCGGCCGGCGACGGCGACCTCCACCTGCCGGGCCCGCAGCCGCCCGTGGCCCTCGCCGATCCCCTCCCACCGGGAGGCGCCGGCGGTCACGGTGAGGTCGGGGGCCTCGGCCCAGACGGTGACCCGACCACCCACGTGGACCAGCACCGAGCCCCGGTCGCGCGCCCGGGCCACCAGGCGCCGCCGGGTGGTGGGGGTGATGGCGTGGCCAGGGCGGACCAACACGACCTCCACCGCGTCGAGCAGCGACGCCACCGTCGGCGCCCAGCCAGCGGGACCGGGATCGGCCACCACCAGCGTGCGACCGAGGTCGACCCCCAGCTCGGCGGCGGCGAGCAGGCCGAGGTCGGCCACGCCGACGATGGCGCACCACGACCCCGCCATCGTGGCCGGGCCGGCCAGGGCCAGCGCCAGGCTGGAGGCGGCGCTGCCCGCGGTGGCCACCGTGGTGCCCCGGCCCAGGCCGCCGAGCGGCAGCAACCCGGCGAGCGCCTCGGGCACCGGCAGGACCCGTTCGGCGGCCGCGCTCAGCGGGCGGACGCGCTCGCCGAGCTGGCGGAGCACGGCGAGGTCGGGAGCGGGGACGGCCATCGGCCCAGTATCGAACACACGTTCGATCAGGGCAAGCGACCCGGATCAGCCCTCGCCGAGGTCCTGGAGGTAGGCGATGAGGTCGGCGACCTCGTCGTCGCTGAGCGATCCGTAGTCCGGCATGATGTTGGCGTAGCCGTCGACGGTCTCGCTGCGGGCCTCGACGATGGCGGTGCGCAGGTAGGCCTCGTCGGCCGTGACCGTCTCGCCCCCCTTCAGCTCCACCTGCGACCCGGCGAGGCCCTTCCAGGTGGGGCCGGTGCTCTTGGACCCATCGGTGGTGTGGCAGTTGGTGCAGCCGTTGTCGGAGGCCACCGCCTTGCCCCGCTCGCCCGCCGCGCTGAGCTCGACGGGCGGCGTCGACGGACCGTCGTCGCCGCAGGCCGCGAGCAGCCCGCCCGCGGCGAGCGAGCCGGTCACGAGGAGGGCGACGAAGGGACGGGAGCGGTGGAGGCGGGGCACGGAACGTCGGTCGACGGCCACGGCGCTGCGGTTCCCGACCTCAGGCCTCGGCGGGCGTCGGCTCGTCGGCCCCCGCCGCCTCGTCGACCTCGACGGCAGCCTGGGCCTCCTCGGCGCCCTCGGGCGCATCGGGGTAGAAGCGGTAGAGGCCCTCGATGATCTCGAGCAGGCCCTCCGACGAGAAGCCCTTGGCCAGGTCGACCGTCACCACGTTCCCGTTGATCTGCAGGCCGGCCACCGAGGGCTGGGCGAGCAGCCGTCGGGCCAGCTCGTCGGGCGGGCGCTGGCCCCACACCTCGGTGCCCGCGACGTAGCGCTCGTGGCCCATCCCGGTGAGGGCGCGGTTGGTCTCGAAGCGCACGACCCCGGGGTTCGAGGAGGGCTTCTCGTTGACGACGATCGACTGACCCATGGCGGGGGCGATGGTAGCCCCGGCATCCACCGGCGGAAGAAGCCGCGTCGGTACCGTCGCCGCCATGGAGGAGCCGCGCCGCACGGTCGACGTCCGCCACGTCGCCGGCACCACCCTCGTCGCCGTCACCGTGGTCTTCCTCGCCATCGGCACGGTCTGGACCATCGGGCGGCTGTGGCGCATCGTGAGCTACCTGCTCGTCGCCCTCTTCTTCACGGTGGTGCTCACCCCGGCGGTCGACCTCCTCCAGCACCGGGCGCGGGTGCGCCGCGGCGTCGCCACCCTCCTCGTCTGCCTGTTCGCCTTCGCCTCGCTCGGCGGGATGGTCTACGCCTTCGTCCGGCCGCTCGTGGACCAGGGCCGGAAGTTCGCCGACAACCTCCCCGAGATGATCGACGACGCCAAGAAGGGCGAGGGCACGCTCGGCGAGTACATCGACCGCTACGACCTCGACCAGCGCTACGAGGACAACCGGCAGGCCATCGAGGACCAGCTCTCCACCGCCGGCGGCCGCGGGCTCTCGGTGCTCGGCACGGTGTTCTCGGGCATCGTCGCCGCCATCACCGTCATCGTCCTCACGATCCTGCTGCTGCTCGGCGGCCCCGACCTCAGCCAGACCACGCTCGCCGTCGTGCCCGAGCGCCATCGCGAGCGCGTGCGGCGCGTGGCGTCCGACGCGGCGCGCGCCGTGTCGGGCTACATGTTCGGCAACGTCGTGATCAGCGTCCTCGCCGGCATCGCCGCCTACGTGTTCCTGCGCATCGCCGGCGTGCCCTACGCCGAGGTGCTGGCCCTGTGGGTGGCCTTCGCCGACCTGATCCCCCTCGTGGGCGCCACGCTCGGCGCCGTCCCCACGATCGCCGTGGCGTTCCTCCACGGGACGCCCGCCGGGATCGCCGCCATCGTCTTCTTCATCCTCTACCAGCAGTTCGAGAACAACGTCCTGCAGGTCACCGTGATGTCGAAGACGGTCAACGTGAACCCGCTGGGCGTGCTGGTCTCGGTGCTCATCGGGGTGGAGATCTTCGGCCTGCTCGGGGCGCTGCTCGCCATCCCGGTGGCCGGGGTCATCCAGGTGGTGGTGCGCGACCTCTGGAACGAGCGCGAGGGCCGGTTCAAGGAGGTGCCCACCGTCGGGGCCTCCGAGACGCCGATCGACGTCGAGCCCGCGTCGCCCTAGCTCGCGGCCACCCGCTCGACATCGGCGTCGTCGCACCCGTCGGGCGCGGTCACCGGGTTGCAGCGGGCGGCGAGGAACCCGGGCAGCTGGGCCACGTAGTCGGTCCCGAGGTGCTCGCTCGCCCCGTCGGGCCCCGGGTAGTCGGTGCTCACCCACTGCGCACCGCTCGCCAGCGCGGCCTCGAGGCGGGCGGTGTCGCCGGCGGTGGGCTCGACGTCGTTGGCGTCGGCGCGGGTCCGCACGAGGTAGCCCTGCGCCACGAGGTCGCGGATCCGGGCGCCGTCGGCCACCGGGTCGTCGAGGCCCACGTAGCTGGCGTCGGGCTGGCCCGGCTCGGCGTTGGTGAAGAGGATCCGCCCCTCCAGGTTCGGGTGGCCCTCGAGGTAGATCGAGCGGTAGGGCTCGGGGTTGATCATGAGGAACAGCACCTTGCCGCGGCTGTCGCCCAGGGTGGGCCAGGCGTGGTCGAGGACCGCCGCCTCCAACGTGGCGTGGTCGCCGCGGACGTCGTCGGGGGTGATGAGCTCGTCGTCGTCGAAGACCGAGCGGATCTCCTCGTCGAGGCCGTCCATCGCCGCGCTCGTCCACTTCTCGGGGACGGCCTGGTCGGGCACCGGGAAGATCAGCGGGCCGTCCTTGAACTGGATGTTGATGGCCACCGGAACGTGATCGGGGTGGGCCTCGGACCAGTCGTGCACCTCGGTGAGGCAGGCGACGAGGGTCGGGCAGACCGAGTGGTAGTCGACGTCCTGCTCGTGGAGGACCTTGGTGCCGGGCTCGTCCATGGCCGGATCGAGCGGGCCGGCCGCCGGGTCGCGGAGCGCGGGGTTCGAGTACCGGCCGCCCTCCGCGTCGGCGAAGACGTCGAGCTCGATCTGGCGGATCCGCTCCTCGCCGAGCTGGGAGGCGAGGGCCGGGTGGGTGTAGGTGCGCTGGGCCGCCTGCTCGGGGTCCATCGCGGCGAGCTGGTCGTGCTCGTCGGCCGGCGCCGCCTCGTGGAAGCTGTTGTGGGTCCCGATCACCTGGATCTGGTCGAGCCGCAGCTCGTCGGCCGGGTTCGGGGCCGCGGTCGTCGTGGTGGGCTCGCCGCCGCGCTCGCCAGCCCCCTCGCTCCCGCTCCCCCCTCCGCCACATGCGGCGAGCCCGAGCACGAGCGCGCCGAGCGCCGCCATCGCCACGATCCGATCCCTCACCGTCGTCGAGGTCACCATGGCCGCGCAGCCTGGCACGGATGGCCCGCTCGTGCGACGAGCCCTACCAGTCGGCGAGCGACGGCGCCTCGCCCCGACCCAGCGTCCACGCCAGCAGAGCCGCCGGCTCCGTGCGGCCGGGCAGCCGTCCGAGCTCGTGCGGGAGCCAGCGCTCGACCAGCTCCGCGGGCCAGCTCGACGGCTCGTACCCGAGGCCGAGGTCGACGTGGTGCACCTCGACCTCGCGCCAGCGGCTGAAGGCGAGCGACGCCGCCGGCGAGAGGTCGCCGCCGAGGCCGCGGGTCGGACGCTCCCAGACCTCGGGGGCGACCACGGCGCAGGCCTCGTCGCAGCGGGCCGAGCTGGCACGGACGTCGTCCAGCAGCTCGGCGGCGGGGCGGCCGGCGCCGGCCTCGATGTCGGCCGCGCGCCCCTCGCGCCCGCCCACGTACTGGTCGACCACCTCGCCGCGCGCCGCTGCCTCCAGGCGCCGCACGACGCTGTCGGCGTTGCGGGCGAGGTGGGTGAGGACGTGGCCCACGGTCCAGCCGGGCAGGCGGCTGGGCTGGCGGGCCTGCTCGTCGGTGAGGCCGGCGATCGCCTCGTCGAGGCGGCGGTGCGAGGCCCGGCATCCGGCGAGCTCGACCTCGGGGATGCTCACGCGACCGCGCTCCCCTGGTGCTGCGGGCTCCGGTGCTCACGGCCGGGACGGGCCCAGCGCGCGGCGAGGGCGGCAGCGCCGACCGAGACGACCGCGAGCACGGTGTGGACCAGCTTGAAGCCGAGCTCCTCCTCGGCGGTGAGCCCGTGGTCGTTCAGCCAGATGATCGGGAGGCGGATGGCCCAGTAGATCGTCGTGGCCGCGGCGAACGCGAGCACCAGCGGACGGAACCACGACGCCTCGCTGCCGCCACGCAGGAGGGCCACCAGCAGCACGGCCGCAGCGACGACGAAGGCGACGATCGGGATCGACCACACGACCTTCTGGGCCACGGTGTCGTCGGCGTTCGTCCACGCCAGCCAGATCCGGTTGACCCAGATCAGCAGGGTGAGGGCGCTGAACGCGGCGACGGGCAGGGGGCGGAGCCGGTGCACCCCGTCGACGGTACCCGGCGGTCAGGGCCGATCGGCCAACGGGTGGTGGGTGTCACCGGTGCGCTCGACCTGCACGTCGACGCCCTCGTCGGTGAACGTCCGGTTGGCGCCGCCCACCTCCAGGTCGGCCGCCGCCCGCTCCCGGGTGTCGGCGATCTCCTCGCCGAGCGCCTCGAGGCGCTCCTCCTCGGCGTCGGTGTCGAGGTGCTGGTCGGGCTGGGGTGCGGATGCGGGTGCCGGATCGCTCATGGTCGCTCCTTCCCGGTTCTCCGCCCCGGCCAGACGGGGTAACTTGACCGGACAGTCAAGTGCGACCCAGGGGACCGACATGACCGACCTCACCCTCGACGAGTTCACGGCCGAGGCCACCGCCTTCCTCGACGCCAACGCCGAGCTCAAGCCCGAGGCCAAGGCGTTCGTGTGGGGCGAGGGCGACGACGACGTCGCCCTCTTCGAGGAGATCTCCCGCGAGGAGGAGGCCGAGGAGCTGGCCCGGGCCAAGGCGTGGCTGGGCCGGCGGGCCGAGGCGAAGCTGCACTGGATCAGCGGGCCCGTCGAGCTCGGCGGGCGCGGCCTCCCCACGGCCTACGCCAACGCCTATCGGTCGCTCGAGAGCCGCTACGCCATCCCGAACCAGTCGTTCTTCGGCATCGGCTTCGGGATGGTGGCCCCCACGATCCAGGCCCACGGCTTCCCCGAGACCACGCAGTACCTGAACCGGATGTACTCGGGCGAGCTCGTCGGCTGCCAGCTGTTCTCCGAGCCCGGCGCCGGCTCGGACCTCGCCGGCCTGCAGACCAAGGCCGAGCGCGACGGCGACGAGTGGATCGTCACCGGCCAGAAGGTGTGGACCTCGGGCGCCCACTACGCCGACATCGGCGAGATCATCTGCCGGACCGACCCCGACCTCCCCAAGCACAAGGGCCTCACCGGCTTCGTGGTCGACATGCACGCGCCCGGCGTCGAGGTCCGGCCGCTGCGCCAGATGACCGGCGGGGCCACGTTCAACGAGGTGTTCTTCGACGAGGTGCGGGTGCCGGACCACCACCGCCTCGGCGACGTGAACCAGGGGTGGACCGTCGCCCTCACCACCCTGATGAACGAGCGGGCCTCGATCGGCGGTGGGGGCGGCGGAGGCGGCATGGGCCTGGCCTCGGCCAGCCGCCTCATCGAGATGATGCGCCACTACGGCGTCGACCAGGACGCCGTGCTGCGCGACGAGCTGGCCAAGCTCTACACCGGCTACCAGGTGGCCAAGTACACGAACCTGCGAGCGGCGGCGAAGCTCAAGGCGGGCGGCGTGCCCGGCCCCGAGATGTCGATCGGCAAGCTGGCGCTGACCAACAACCTGACCGCCACCGCCGAGTTCGTGGCCAAGGTGCTCGGGCCCCGGCTGATCGCCGACTCGGGCGAGTGGGGCACCTACGCCTGGAGCACGTTCGTGACGGGCACGCCCGGCATGCGCATCGCCGGCGGCTCCGACGAGACGCTGCGCAACATCGTCGGCGAGCGGGTGCTCGGGCTCCCCAAGGAGCCGGGCATCGACTCCAAGAGCCCGTTCAAGGACATCGCCAAGGGCTGAGCCCGGCGCCTACTCGTACATCTGGAAGCGGGGCGGACGCCCGGCGAGGCGATCGTCGTTCTGGTTGCCGACGAGGCGGTCCCACAGGTCGCCCTCGTGGGTCGTGGTGTAGAAGCGGCCGGCCTTCGCCTGGGCGAGGGCGTGGCGGGCGCCGACGAGCGGGTCGAGGGCCGCGTCGCTCCGGAGGGTGTCGGCGATGGCGCCGACCGCCAGCTGCGAGGTCGGGGTGTCGGTCGCATCGCCGAGGGCCGACGGCCGGTTGCGCTCGCCGTGGTCGATGTTGGTGGCCACCATGCCCGGGCAGATGACCGAGGCGGCGACGTGCGTGGCCCCGCTCAGCTGCAGGTCGTGGTGGAGGCTCTCGGCCAGGCCCACCGCCGCGAACTTCGAGGTGCAGTAGACGCCCGACGCCGGCGCGGCGACGATGCCGGCGATCGAGGCGGTGATGAGGACGTGGGCGGGCGCACCGGCGTCGATGAGCTGGGGCACGAACGCCCGGATGCCGTTGATCACGCCGCGCACGTTGACCCCGAGCACCCAGTCCCAGTCGGCCTCGGTGGTCTCCCACACCGCCCCACCGGCGAACACCCCGGCGTTGAGGCACACCACCTCGACCGAGCCGAGCTCCTGCCACGCGGCCTCGGCCGTGGCCTCGACGCTCGCCGGATCGGTCACGTCGCAGGTGAGCCCGATCACCTCGCCGCCCAGGTCCGCGGCGCGGAGCCGGTCGACCGCCGCGTCGAGGGCACCCAGCTCGACGTCGGCCAGGGCGACGGCCGCCGCGCCCTGCTCGAGCAGGGCGGTGGCCAACCCGAAGCCGATGCCGCTCGCTCCTCCGGTGATGACGGCCCGAGCGCCGGTGAAGTCGTCCACGATCACGCCTCCTGGGCGAGCAGGCCACGAGCCCAGTCGAGGCTGGCGGCGTCGGATGCGAAGAAGTGCTGGGCGCCGGCGTGCAGGTCGCGGAAGCAGCGCTGGAGGGCACCGTCGCGGAGCGCCGCGGTGCCGGCGAGGAGGTAGGCATCGCGAGCGATGGCAGCACCGTCCTGGTTGACGTGGACGCAGGCCTGGCGCACGAGGTCGCCCGTTGCCGCCGAGAGCAGCTCGCCCGTGGCCTCCACCTCGGCCTCGGCCTGCTCGCACACCTCGCGGACCCACGCCCGTCCGGCCCGGTACCGCGACTCGAGCCGGGCGATGGCGATCAGCCCGTGGTCGCTGGCGCCGATCGCCGAGGCCGCCCCCATGCGCGTGCGGCCGGCGGCCACCAGCAGCTCGTCGAGCACCCGGCGGGTGGCGCCGAGGGCCCAGGCGGCGTGGCCCACGGCGGTGAGCGGCAGCACGCCGAAGCGGGTGAGGGCGCCGCCGCGGTGGACCGTGGGGGCGAAGAAGTCGAAGGTGCGGTGGGCCGGCACGCGCCCGCCGACGATGCGGTAGTCCACCGACTGCGTGGCCCGGAGACCGAGCACGTGCCAGTTCCCACGCAGCTCGACCTCCTCGACGGGCAAGCAGCCGAACAGGTACGCCGGGTCGCCGCCACCGGGCGGGGTGGCGAGGAACCCGCAGCCGGCCACCTGGGCGATGGTGATGCCCGAGCCGAACTGATAGGCCCCGTCGACGATCCAGTCGTCGCCATCGGCCACCGCGGTGCCGTTCGGGGCGAACTGGCCGGCCATCCGGGGCGGGCCGTCGGCGAAGAGCTCGGCGATGCCGTCCTCGGGCAGGTACGCCCCGAAGTAGGCGAGCGCCGTGTCCATGGCGAAGGACACCCACCCGATCGACGCGTCGGCGCGGGCGATCTCGGACCACACGTCGATCGCATCGAGGACCGGCAGCTCCGATCCGCCCACCTCCTTGGGCACCGAGACGTGCAGCAGCCCCGCCTCGGCGATGGCATCGATGGCGGTGGCGTCGAACGATTCGCCGTCGGCCGCCGCCGCGCCGATCGCGGCGAGCTCGTCGAACAGGGCGGAGGCGACCAGCGCGGACATGGTGCGTTCCTAGCGCAGCGGGCTCGGCCCTGCTCGACGGAACGGCCGCGCCCGGCCGGCGATCAGAACAGCGTGGCTTGGGCGTCGGGGCGGACGTAGCGCACCGCGCCCGTCCACGGGATGTCGTCCATGAACGCCCAGCTCCGGCGGTGGATGGCGCTGGGTCCGACCCCCCGGAGCGCCTGCTTGTGACGGGGGCAGGGGTAGCCCTTGTTCCAGGCGAAGT
>JAGQSL010000329.1 GCA_020439525.1 Acidimicrobiales bacterium
GGCGTCCTGGACGCGCTGCTCGAGCGCGCGGGGGCCTCGTCGTGTGTGTCGTGGTCGATCGACGGGGACCGCGTGCTCGTCCTGCGGCTCGCCGAGCTCGACCCCGGCGACGCGATCGCGCCGCGGGCCCGCTGGATCGCGGCCGGCGCGGCGCTCGAGCGCGTGCTCGTCGAGGCGCGCCGATCAGGGCTGTGGCTGCGCGAGCGGCTGCGGCTCGACTCCGAGGATGACGGACTCGTGGCGACGCTCGAGCGCGTGGACGAGCCGCGGGCGCGCTCCGGGTCTCCGTGGCCTCTGGTTGGATCGCGCGGGCTGAACGACGATCTCGTGGACGCGCTCGAGCGGACGGCGCGCGCGGCGGGCGGTCACCTGCGCGTGATCCTTCGCGGCGCGCGGCACGAGGCGATGGCGCGCGCGCTCGCGGAGGCCGAGCGCCTGGCGCTGCTCACCCCCGGGCTCAGCGCGCGCGCCCGCGACGATTACGAGGGCTCGGGGGGCGGCGCGCGGCTGGCGACGGCGCTGCTGCGCGACCCTGAGGCGCGCGCGCTCGTGCGGGCGATCGACGGGGGTCGCACGCTCGTGTGCGCCTCCCTGCGCGCGCTCTCCGAGTCCGACGGCGTCGCGCTGCTGAGCGTGCCGGACGCGACGCGGGCGAGCCTCGTCGCCGGCGGTCGAGCGCGGGCGCGGCTGAGAATGTTCTTAGAGACATGTTCGATTCGAGCGCGGCCGATGGGCGCGGCGCTCCACGTGCTCACGGTCGACCCCGCTCGTGAGCTCACGCCGCGCGAGCGCGCGACGGTGCAGGAGTTGCGCGAGCGGCTCGACGCGCTGCTCGACGGGGGGTTCACCGACGGCGTCCCGGTCGCGCTGCTGCGGCTCGCGGACGACGATCGCGGCGCGCCGCGCTGAGCGTGCGTCATGGGGGCGAATGTGCGCTGGCGCGGGACGAGGGCGAGGGTCACGCGAGCGCGTCGGTGATTTTCGATATGATGGTTGAGATATGTCGTATCGAGCAGGTAGTTGGCATAGGGAGACGTTCGGGCGCGTTCGGGGCGGGGGCGTGCTGTGCCGCGTGAGCCGCTAGAGCGCGGCGAGCGGGCGACCGCGCGCGGCGACACAGCCCCAGACGAGGGCGCGCGCGCGGCGGTCGACCGCCGCCTGGGCTTCGTCCCGCGCGCGCTGGCGGCTGGGCGGGGGACGCCGCGCCTGGTGACCGTGATGGTCGTCGACCTCGCGGGCTTCGTCGCGCTGAGCGAGGGGCTCGACGGCGACGAGACCGCGAAGATCGTCGGCGAGCTCGACGAGCTGCTGACGTCGACCGTCGTCGCGCGGGGCGGCGCGCTCGAGCGTCACTCCGGAGACGGCGTCGTCGCCCTGTTCGGCCCGCGCGAGGGCGACGACGGCGCCTCGTCGGCGTTGACCGCCGCGCTGCTCCTGCGCGCGCGCGTCGAGGCGCTCGCGCGCGCGTGGTGGGAGGCGACGGGGCGCGCGCCTACGCTGCACGTCGGGATCCACAGCGGGACGATGCTCGAGCGCGACGCGGGCGAGGCTCGCTTCGTCCGCGTCGCGGTCGGCGACCTCATGACGACGGCGTCGCGGCTCGAGCGGGCCGCGCGACCCCGGCAGATCTTGGTGAGCGCCGCGACTCGCCGGCTCGCGAGCGACGGCTTCCTGCTGCACGAGGTGCCGTCGATCCGCGCGCGCGGGCGCTCGCGGGACTCCTCCGCCTTCGAGCTGCTGGGGTCGTCCGAGACTTCGAAGCGCGCGCTGGACGGTGAGTCGAGCGCGCTCGCCGGGCGCGCGCGCGAGCTCGCCGTGCTCGCGGAGGTCGGGCAGCGCCTGCGCGCGGGCGCGGGCGTGATCGTGACGATCACCGGCGAGGCCGGGATCGGGAAGTCACGGCTGCTCGCGGAGTGGCGCGCGCGGCTCGGGAGCGGCGCGGAGTGGCTCGAGGGGCGCTGCTACTCGCAGACCGCGGCGATCGCCTACGGCCCGCTGCTCGATCTGCTGCGGCAATTCATGGCGCTGCGAGGCGACGAGCTGCCGGTCGACGAGCGCGCGCGGCTCGACGCGGCGCTGCGCCGGCTGGTCGGCGACCGCGAGGAGCTGGCGACGATCTTCGCGCACCTGCTCGCGCTGCCGCTGCGGTCCGGCGAAGAGGCGGCGCTGCGGGACCTCGAGGCGTCGCAGCGGCGGGCGCGGGTCCGCGACGCGTTCGCGGGGCTGCTCGAGGCGCTGAGCGCTCGGGCGCCGACGGTGGTGGTGTTCGAAGACCTGCAGTGGTCGGACTCGACGAGCTTGGCGCTGCTGGACGAGCTCCGCGCGCTGACCGAGGGGCGCGCGCTGGCGCTCGTCACGAGCTCGCGGACGCCCCCGCGGCGCGTCGAGGACGGGCGCGGCGGCCCCGTCTTCGAGCTCACGGTCGCGCCGCTGTCGCGCGACGAGAGCGGCGCGCTGGTCCGCGCGCTGCTCCGCGTCGACGCGCTCAGCGAGCCGCTGCTGCGCTTCATCCACGACCGCGCGGCCGGGAACCCGTTTCACGTCAAGGAGATCGTGCACGCGCTCCACGACGCCGACGCGCTCGAGCAGCGGCGCGACGGCGTGTGGATCGCGAGCGCGCGAACGGAGACGCCGGCGATCCCGGACACGCTGCACGGGCTGGTGAACTCCCGGCTCGAGCGCCTGCCGGCGCGGACGCGGGCGATGGCGCAGGAGGCCGCGGTGTTCGGTGGCGTGCTGCTCCGGCGCGTGCTCAAGCACTTCTATCGCGCGGAGGAGTCGATCGACCCCGAACTCTCGGAGCACGGCGTCGCCGAGTTCGTTCGGCTGTACGCCGACGATCCGGAGATCGGCTACGTGCTCGAGCACGCGATCGCGCAGGAGGCCGCGTACGACAGCCTCAGCGCGCCGCGGCGCCGCGAGCTGCACCTCAAGACCGGGCTCGCGCTCGAGGAGCTGTTCCGCGACCGCCAGGCGGAGCTGTACGACATCCTGGGCGACCACTTCTTCCGCGCGGGCGCGTGGACGCGGGCCTATCGCTACCTCACGCGGGCGGCGAGCGCCGCCGCGGCGCTCGGGGCGTTCACGGAGGCGCGCGTGCACCTCCGGCGCGCGCACGAGTCCGCGACGAACCTCGAGAGCTTCGGCGAGAGCTTCCGCCTGCGCATCGACGTCGCGATCGAGATGGCCAACCTCCTGCACTCCGTGTCGCCGCGCGCGTCGCTCGAGCAGCTCGAGGAGGCGGTCCAGGAGTTCCTGGCCGAGCGGCCTCACGATCATGTCATCGTCATCGTCGACGCCACCTTTCCCAATCGCATCGACAAGTCCGAGTTCGCCCGTTACGAGAAGCTCATCGATGCCGGCTGGATGCTGACCCCACCCGCGGGTGTCATCGGGCGGGGCGACGCCTTCATCCTGCAGGTGGCCATAAAGGCCAACGCCACCGTGTTGTCGAACGACTCGTTCCAGGAGTTCCACGGCGACCACGACTGGTTGTTCGAAGACGACCGCTTGGTCGGCGGAAAGCCGGTGCCGGGTGTCGGGTGGGTGTTCGTCGATCGGGCACCGGTGCGCGGAGCTACCAGCCGCCGCGCCGTGCGAGACGCCAAGCGCAAAGAGACTCCAGAGCCTGCCGCAAGCACAAAAGCACAGGCGACCCCCGAACCAGACAAGGGCAACGACGCCGACGGCGAGAAGGCACCTGCGCAATCCAAGACGGTCCGCGGTGAGCGCGCCAGCGACAAACCGATCCTCAACGACGCAACCGCGTTCGTGACCTTCGTCGCCAATTATCTGCCTGGTTCGAAGGTGCGCGCGGTGGTCGAGTCGTTCTCGTCTCACGGCGCCTACGTCAAGGCGGGCAACGCCACTTGCTACGTGCCCCTGCGCCTGATGGGCGACCCGGCGCCGCGCAGCGCTCGCGAGGTGTTGACCGTCGGCGACGAGGTCGAGTTCACGGTGCACGCGACCGACCCGGCCCACAACGCGATCGACCTGGCCTTGGTGCCTGACGAAACCACACCTCCGCCACCCAAGAAGGCCACCCGCAAGACGGCCGCTCGCAAGTCGCCCTCGCGCACGACCGCGAAGAAAGCCGCGTCGACGTCCGAGGAATCCGAGCCTGCAGCCGCGAAGAAGACGGCAGCCAGGAAGACCACCGCCGCGAAGAAGACGGCGGCCAAGAAAACCACGGCCAAGAAGGCAGCCACCAAGAAGACGGCTGCGAAGAAAACCACAGCCAAGAAGAGCACCGCCACGAAGGCCGCAGCCAAGAAGGCCACAGGTACCCAGGCTGCCGCCAGCGACGGAACAGCCGCCAAGGCCCCGGCCAAGAAGGCCACAGGGTCGACCACCCGCAAGCGCACCGTGCGGCCCGCGGCGGCCAAGGCCGACGAGCCGAAGGCCGACCAATAGCGGCGAGCCGGCTGGCCTCAACCACCTTTAGGCTCGGGGCGTGCGCCTGGCCACATGGAACGTCAACTCGCTGAACGCTCGCATGGAGCGTGTCGACGAATGGCTCGACTATGCATCCCCCGACATCTTGTGCATGCAGGAAACCAAGATGTCGGACGACCAGTTTCCGCACGACCACTTTGCCCAGTTCGGCTACGAATCGGTCCACGTGGGAGAGGGCCAGTGGAACGGTGTGGCGATCTTGTCTCGTGTGGGGATCGACCAGGTGCACACCAACTTTGCGCCTGGCATAGAACCCGATGGCGAGGCCCGGTTGGTTTCGGCGACCTGTGGCGGCGTGAAGGTGACGTCTGTTTACGTCCCGAACGGACGCGCTGTCGACGACGATCACTATGTGTACAAGCTGGGATGGCTCGATCGCCTGGCAGACCACGTCGACTCGATCGCATCGCCCGACGAGATGGTGGTGGTGGCCGGCGACTTCAACATCGCCCCGACCGACCTCGACGTGTACGACCCGGCGAAGTTCACCGAGTCCACCCACACCAGCCCGGCGGAGCGGGCCGCGCTGGCCGAGCTCGAGGGCTGGGGCCTGGCGGACGCCTTCCGGCGGCTGCAGCCCGAGGGTGGGCTCTACAGCTGGTGGGACTACCGCGCCGGCGACTTCCACCAGCACCGGGGCATGCGCATCGACCTGGTGCTCGCCACCGAGCCCGTGGCGTCGCGCGCGGCGTTCGCCACCATCGACCGCCAGGCCCGCAAGGGCGAGAAGCCATCCGACCACGCTCCGGTGATCGTGGACCTGGTCGACCACCCCTGATCGGAGCCCCCGTGTCCGACGTCGATCCCCCCGTGGAGTACCTGCCGAAGATGTCGGGCGAGGGCGACCCCGAGCGCCTGCACGTCATCACCAAGCGGCTCCAGGCTGCCGCTCGCCACGACGACCTCTCGCCGCGACGCCAGTCGCTCAAGGACCTCGCCGACGCCGCCCGGCTGCTCGTGGACCGCCTCGTCGCCACCGACGCACCCGACGACGTCATCGCCGAGGCGGCCGCCGAGATGCGCGCCGCCGCCGCCCGCTTCGAGGGGTACCACCAGGGATCGCTCTACGGGTTCAGCGAGCTGGCGAACGCCGGCTCGGGGCGCGAGGACCCGCTGTACGACCACAGCCCGCTCATCGGCATCGCCAACCCGCTCGCCCCACCGATGACCATCGCCCAGGAGGGCGACGTCATCGTCGCCGAGGTCACCTTCGGCCAGGCGTACGAAGGTCCGCCCGGCTGCGTGCACGGCGGCTACGTCGCGGCCGCGTTCGACGAGGTGCTCGGGGCCACCCAATCGCTCTCGGGGGCTCCCGGGATGACCGGCACCCTGTCGGTGCGCTACGAGTCGCCGACGCCGCTCAAGGCGCCGCTGCGCTTCGTCGGGCGCCTCGTCGGCGTGGAGCGGCGGAAGATCTTCACGGAGGGGACCTGCACCGCAGGCGATCGGGTCACGGCCACCGCCACGGGCCTGTTCATCGCCATGCAGCCGGGGCAGTTCCTCGATCTGCTCGCCGAGCGCGAGCGGCGCCAGGAGGAGCTGCGCTGAGCGCGCCGGCCGGTCAGGCCCCGAGGTAGCGATCCACCGCGGGGGCTTCGGCCTCGAGGTACTCGCCGAGCCCGCTCACGATGGCCTGCTCCACCTTGCCCGCCACCAGCAGGGCGCGCACCTTGAGCTCGCCGCTGACCACCCGACGCGACCCGGTCCCATCGGCGCGCACGACGGCACGGCCCGAGGCGGCGAGCCGGTCGGGGTAGTGGTCGGGCACCAGGCGGAACGTGGTGGTCCCCGTGGCGAGGTCGTGCTCGGTCTCCTGCACCCACGTGAGGCGGTGGGGGTCGACCACGGCGGTGACGGCGGGCGGGAGGTCCCCGGTGAAGCCGAACCGGATCGACAGGCGAGCACGGGCGTCGGCGCGCTCGTGGGCCAGGACCTCGATGTCGCCCAGCTTCGGCAGCCCGACGAGGGTGGGGTAGAGCGCGGCGTCGGCGTAGGCGGCGTCGACGGCATCGGCCCCGTGGGCGAAGCGCTGGACGAGCTCGAAGCGCATCAGGTCCCCTCCGATGGGCTCGGTGCGGTGCCGGTGGCCGTCGGGTCGGCCACGAGGGCCAGCAACCTAGCCCCGTGGCGCTCGCGCACGAGCGGGCTGAGGTCGCGGAGCAGGCCGAGGTCGTCGGCCGTGCGGGGTCGGGCGCGCACGACCGATTCGAGCGCCTTGTCGGAGAGCACCACCGTGGGCTTCGATCCCGCTCGGCGGGCCAGCTCGGCGCGCCAGCGCTGCAGCGCCGCTCGCACCGCGTGATCGCCCTCGAGCGCGGCGATCGCGCTCGTCGGCGCTGCCTCGAGCGCGAGGCGGCTCTCGTGCAGGGCCGCCGCGGGGTCCACGGCTTCGCGCTCCACGGCGCGACGAGCGCGAGCCGCCTCGCGCACCCAGGCGACGTAGGGGGAGGGGCGTCGCTCGACGGTCTGGGCGCCGAAGGTGCGCGCGCCCGCCCACGTGCACCGCAGGACGTCGGCCGCGCGGGTGAGCGCCACGTACAGGAGCCGCTGCTCCTCGGCGCGGTCCTCGGGGCTGCGGGCGTGGGCGATCGGTACGAGGCCGGCCTCGAGCCCGGCGACGTGGACCACCGACCACTCCAGCCCCTTGGCCGCGTGGAACGAGACGATCGACACGGCGTCGCGGCGATCGGCGTCGTCTTCGCGGAGCGTGGTGCGGAGCCAACCGCCGAACCCGTCGGCGCGGGCGTGGGGCTCCACCACCAGCAGGTCGCGCCCCAGGCGGAGCACTTGCTCGAGCGCGGCCACCTCCCGACCGGCGGTGGTGGCCTCGTCGGCCGGCACCACCTCGCCGGTGGCTGCGTCGGCGGCCGTCGCGAGGTCGCCTCGGCGCTCGGCGATGCGAGCATCGAGGTCGGCCAGCGTCGTGACGAGGGGCTCGTCGAGCCGATCGAGGCGCGCGATGAGGTCGCGGACCACGGGTGCCTCGAGGAGCGCGGACGCGCCCCGCACCCGGTGGGGGATCGCGGCCCGGCGCAGCGCCGCCTCGATGAGGGCCGTCTGGGCGTTGGTCCGCACCAGGATCGCCTGGGCCGACCAGGGGCGACCGGGCAGGTGGTGGTCGTGCACCGCCCGGGCGATGCCGTTGGCCTCGTCGATGTCGGTCACGTAGCCGATGACCGTGGGTGCCGGTCCGTCGCCGCGGTGGGCGACCAGCGATGGCGTCGCCTTCGGGTCGCCGGCGAGCACGGACGCGGCCACGGCGAGGATCTGCGGGGTGGAGCGGTACGAGTGCTCGAGGCGGACCACCTCGGCCCCGGGGTGGTGCTGCTCGAAGTCCCGGAGGAACGACGCATCGGCGCCGTTCCAGCCGTAGATCGCCTGGTTCGGGTCGCCAACGACCGCGAGGTCGCGCCGGTCGCCGAGCCAGGCGCGCAGGAGGCGCTCCTGGAGCGGGTTCAGGTCCTGGTACTCGTCGACGAAGAGGTGCCGGAACCGCCAGCGCTGGGCGGCGGCGAACGACGGGTCGCGATCGATGGCCTCGGCGGCCAGGGCGAGCAGGTCGTCGAAGTCGACGAGGCCGCGCGAGCGCTTCTGCTCCTCGTAGCGCTGGTACCAGGTGGCGATGCGCTCGGGGTCGACCGGGACGCGCCGATCGGCCTGGGCCACGGCGTGCGCGTAGCGCTCTGGGGCGACGAGGCGGGCCTTCGCCCACTCCACCTCGGCCGCCAGGTCGCCGGGCGACACCCGGGTCGTGCCACCCAGCACCCGGGCGAGGACGCGGCCCTTGCGGTCGAGCAGGGTGGGGGCCTGGCGGCCCTCGGCGGCCCACCGGGTGCGGAGCTGTGCGTAGGCGACCGCGTGGAACGTGCCGGCCGCCGGGAGGTCGCGCAGGCCGAAGGCGCGCAGGCGGGCGTCGAGCTCCTGCGCCGCCCGGCGCGTGAAGGTGATGGCCAGCACGTGGCGGGCGTCGGCATCGCCCGTCAGGCAGCGGTGGGCGATGCGACGGGTCAGGACCCGGGTCTTGCCGCTCCCCGCGCCGGCCAGGATGGCGAGCGGGCGTGCCGGCGAGGTGACCGCCCGGCGCTGCGACGGGTCGAGCCCGTCGAGCAGCCGGTCGGGGTCCATGGGGTGAGCGTACGCGGCGGCGCCGGGGTGGGCCTCGGGTCACCAGCCGACCGGGCGATGCGGTCGTAAGCTCCGCCCGTGGCCTTCCCTCCCTCGCTCCTCAACGACACCGAGGAGGTCGTGCTCGACCTCCGCCCGCACTGGCTCTTCCTGGCCCTGCCGTCGTCCTCCCTCGTCGGCGCGCTCATCCTCGGCCTGCTGCTCGGCAAGGCGTGGAACCCCGGCGGCGCCTTCGGCAGCCTCATCGACTACCTGGGCATCGTCGCCTTCATCGTGGCGCTCGCGTGGGTCGGCATCGCCTACGCGCGCTGGTCGACCACGCACTTCGTGCTCACCACGGACCGGATCATCAGCCGCCACGGGGTCATCCGCAAGAGCGGGGTCGACATCCCCCTCGACCGGGTGAACACCGTCATCTTCCACCAGGGCCTCCTCGAGCGGATGGTGGGCGCCGGCGACCTCGTCATCGAGTCGGCCAGCGAGACGGGCGCCAACAACTTCGAGAACGTGCGCCAGCCCAACATCGTGCAGAAGGAGATCCACCTGCAGATGGAGGCGAACGAGAACCGCAAGTTCGATCGCGTGCGGGGCCCGGCGCCCGCGGCACCCGACCCCACCACGGTGGCGGGCGCCTCCATCCCCGACCAGATCGAGCAGCTCGCCCAGCTCCACCAGCGGGGCGTGATCTCCGACGCCGAGTTCGCCCGCAAGAAGGCCGAGCTGCTCGACCGCATGTGAGCGCCGGCGCCGGCGGGCTCCGCGTCGTCAGCCTCGTCCCCTCCGTCACCGAGTCCCTCCTGTCGTGGGGCGTCGTCCCGGTGGCGGTCACCCGGTTCTGCGAGCAGCCGACGCTGCTTGCCGTCGGCGGGACCAAGACGCCCGACCTCGATGCCATCGCCGACCTCGCGCCCGACCTGGTGGTCGTGAACGACGAGGAGAACCGCCGGGAGGACGCGGACGCGCTGGTCGCCCGGGGCCTCGAGGTCCACGTCTGCTCGCCCCGGTCGGTGGCCGAGGTGGGCCCGGCGATGGCGGCGCTCGCGGTGGCCGTGGGGATCGAGGCCGCGCCGGTCGACGCCGACGAGCTCGCCCCGCTCGGGCTCCGGGCGTTCGTACCGATCTGGCGGCGGCCGTGGATGACCCTCGCCGGCGACACCTACGGCTCGTCGCTGCTCTCGTCGCTCGGCGTGGCCAACGTCTTCGCCGACGGCGACGACCGGTACCCGACGGTGGGGCTGGCCGACGTGCACGAACGGGCGCCCGACGTCGTGTTGGCTCCGAGCGAGCCGTACGCGTTCAAGCCGCTGCACCTCGATGCGCTGCGCGAGGTGGCGCCGGTCGTCGAGGTCGACGGCCAGGACCTCTTCTGGTGGGGCGTGCGCACCCCGGCCGCGCGGCGCCGGCTCCACCAGGCGATCGGCGGTGCGGCGATCAGCCCCCGACGGTGACCGACGCCCCGGCGGCGGGGCGCACGAGCCACCCCTCGTCGAGCGCCCCGGGGCGGGTGAGGGCGACGACGCAGCCCCCGAAGCCGGCGCCGGTGAGCCGAGCGCCGATCACGCCGGGCGTGGCCACCAGGCGCTCGACCAGCGCGTCGAGCACGGGCGTGGAGACCTCGAAGTCGTCGCGAAGCGACGCGTGGCTCGCCGCCATCGCCGCGCCGACCGCGTCGAGGTCGCCCGCGGCGAGCGAGCGGACGACCGACCGGACCCGAGCGTTCTCGGCGATCACGTGGCGGGCGCGACGCTGCAGCACGGGATCGTCGAGGCGGTCGGCCACCCCGGGGTCGTCGTGGTCGCGCAGCGGGCCGAGGCGGGCGGCGGCGGCCTCCACCGCAGCTCGACGCTCGGCGTACTCGCTGCCGGCGAGCTGGCGCTCCTGGCCAGAGTGCACGACCCGGACCTCGACGTCGTCGGGGAGGGGGACCGGGGTCACGTCGAGGGAGCGGCAGTCGATGAGCAGGGCGGCGCCCGCCACCCCTGCGGCCGAGGCCAGCTGGTCCATGATCCCGCACGGGACGCCCGACGCCCGCTGCTCGGCGGCCTGGGCGAGCTGGGCGAGGGCGAGCGGCTCGCCGTCGAAGCCGAGCGCGAGGGCCACCGCCACCTCGAGCGCCGCGCTCGACGACAGGCCGGCACCGACGGGCAGCGTCGTGGCCACGGTGCCGGTGAGGCCGGTGCCCGGCCGGAGCTCCGCGACCACGCCGGCGACGTAGCGGGCCCACGCGGGTGAGGCCGCGGCGGGGTCGGCGACGTCGAGGTCCACGATCGCGGCCTCGGGCTCGGTGCCGCTGGCGAGCACCACCCGGTCGCCCTCGCGCCGGCCGGTCACGGTGGTGCCGAGGTCGATGGCCATCGGGAGCACGAGCCCCTCGGCGTAGTCGGTGTGGTCGCCGATCAGGTTCACCCGCCCGGGGGCGTGGGCGACGATCACCTCGGCGCTCACGCCCCGACGCTCCGCAGGTCGGCCGCCGCATCCTCGGGTCGGACCGGGTTCAGGTAGGTGCCGCTGCCCAGCTCGGCCCCGGCGACGTAGCGCATGACCCCCGGCGACCGGTGGGGCCCGGCCACCTCGACGTGCAGCCACGCCTCGGGGTGCGGGCGGCCGTCGAAGGGGCGCTGGTGGATCCAGAAGAGGTAGGGCATGGCGGGGTCGAAGACGCCTTCGAGGCGGCGCAGGGCCTCGGCGAGGACCGAGGCGAACGCGTCTCGCTCGGCGTCGGCGAGCGAGGGCAGGTCGGGGCGGCGGTCCACCGGGGCGATGCGCATCCCGTAGGGGTAGATCGGAGCCGAGGGCACCCAGGCCCTCCATCCGTCGCGCTCCACGACCACCAGCTCCGGGCGGTCGTCCTCGAGCAGCCGGTGCCCGTCGGCCAGGCGGGCCAGCTCGCCGGCCGGCACGGGGGGCACGTCGGGCCAGGCGTAGATCTGCCCGTGCGGGTGCGGGATCGTCGCGCCCACCTCGGCGCCGTTGTTCTCGAAGACGAGCACGTAGGCGAGGTCGTCGCGGGCGCCGAGCGCCGCGGTGCGCTCCGCCCACAGGTCGACGACCCGGCGGACGTGGGCGAGCGGGAGCGTCGACAGCCGAGCGTCGTGGTCGGGCGCGTAGAGGACCACCTCGCAGCGGTCGTCGGGGAACGACGGCCACCGGTTGACGAACGCCTTGACCTCGTAGGGCTCGGGTGCCTCGGTGCCCCCGACGCAGAACGGGCAGTCGCCCGAGCTCGGTCGGTTCGGTCGGGACTGGCGGCTGCCGGTGACCTGCACCTGCACGCCGGTGAGGGGATCGATCCGCAGCTCCATGCGAGGCGCCAACCTAGGCGCGCGGCCCGCCGTCGGGCGCCGGGCGGGCTTCGGCCTGCCGGAGGTCTCCCGGTAGCGTTGGACGGCCATGGCCCGGTACCACCTGGTCACCCTCGGGTGCCCGAAGAACGAGGTCGACTCGGAGAAGCTCGTCGGCCGCCTGGGCGCCGACGGCTACCGGTCGACCGACGACCCCGACGGTGCCGACCTGCTCGTCGTGAACACCTGCGCCTTCATCGGCGAGGCCCGGCAGGAGTCGATCGACGCCATCCTCGGCCTCGCCGAGCACAAGGGGGAGGGCGCCCGCCTCGTCGTCACCGGCTGCATGGCCGAGCGCTACGGCGACGAGCTCGCCGAGGCCATCCCCGAGATCGACCTGGTCGCCGGGTTCGGCCACGAGGTCCACGACCACGAC
>JAGQSL010000030.1 GCA_020439525.1 Acidimicrobiales bacterium
GGCTTCTACTACCAGATGGCCGGCTTCGAGAACGGCCGGCTCCAGACGGCGGCGCGGGCCATCGGCGTCATGCAGGCGGCCTACGAGAAGGCCCGGCAGTACGCCGACGACCGGGTGGTCTTCGGCTCCCCCATCGGCGAGTACCAGCTGACCAAGGCCAAGCTCGGGCGCATGGCGGTGCTCATCCAGGCCGCCCGGCAGTTCAGCTACGAGGTGGCGAAGCTGATGGCCAAGGGCGAGGGCCAGGCCGAGGCGTCGATGGTGAAGGCGTACGTGTGCAAGGCCGCCGAGTGGGTCACCCGCGAGGCCATGCAGATCCACGGCGGCATGGGCTACGCCGAGGAGTACGACGTCAGCCGCTACTTCGTCGACGCCCGGGTGCTGTCGATCTTCGAGGGCGCGGACGAGACGCTGTGCCTCAAGGTCATCGCCCGCAAGCTCGTCGCCGACGCCGCCAAGGCCTGACCCGCCGGGCCGGCGACGCGGCCCCGCTCAGCGCAGGTGCCAGCGCTCGCAGGTGCCGTCGCGCAGGCAGCCGACCCGGATGGCGGCCTCCTCGGCCAGCTCGGGCGACCGGTCGCGCACGGCCACGGCCCAGGCCGTGACCCACAGCTCGTAGACCTGGACGCAGGTGCCGAAGCCGGGCCAGTCGCGGGGATCGGCGTCGAGGGCGGCGAGGAAGGCGTCGAGGGTGGCTGGATCCGCGCCGTAGCGCTCGACGGCGACGACCGCCGGCGCCGCGTCGTAGCTCGCCGGCCCGGCGCCGGCGAGCTCCAGGTCGGTGAGCAGCGGCCCGTCGGCGGTGAGCAGGACGTTGTCGCCGTGGAGGTCGCCGTGGACGATGGCGGTGCCGGCGGGGTCGCGGTCGGCGATCCGCCCCCACGGCTCGATGAGCTCCTGGGCCCGGCGCCGCACGAAGTCGCCCTGCTCGTCGCCCACCGGCCGGTCGGCCACGGCGTTGCGTATGGCGGTGAGGGGGTCGAACCGGGCGACGTCGTAGGCGTGGGCCCCGACGGTGCGGTCGCGCAGGGCCGCGGCGAGCGCCCCGATCGCCGCGGGCGCCGGGGTGCCGGTGGCCTCGACCCATGCCCAGGCGGTCACGACGCAGCCGCCCTCGATCCAGGGCTGGCCGCGGCCGGCCACGAGCGGCACCACGGGCACGCCGGCCTCGGCGAGGGCGCGGGCGACCTCGACCTCGCGGTGGGCCACCGGCTCCTGCGACCGGGGCCGGACCCGCACCAGGACGCCGTCTTGACGCACGAGCAGCGACAGGCCGTCGCGCACCACCTCGAGCGGCGTATCCGACGCGTTGATCCGATCGAGGACCGTGCGGGCCGCCTCGCGTCGGGGATCGGCGGCGTCGGGCATCGAGGCGAGGCTACCGGCGCCCGTCGGGCGATCCGGACGCCCTCACGGGTGGGCGAGGACCTCGCCGTGGAGGACGGCGAAGAACCCGTCGGGCTCGTCGGCCCACGCCTGCCAGGCGGCCGACAGCTCACCGATCTCGTCGTCGTCGCTCAGGCCGTAGGCGACCACCTGGTCGCGGAAGGCCGACCGGTGAACCCGATCGGCCCACATGCCGCCCCACCACGCCCGGCTCTCGGCATCGGCGAAGGTCCAGGTGGAGCTGCTGACCGTGACGTCGGTGAAGCCGGCCGCGCGCACCCACTCGCCGAGCCGCCGGCCGGCGTCGGCCTCGGCTCCGTTGCGAGCCGTGAGCTGGTGGTAGAGCTCGAGCCAGCGGGTCAGGCCGGGCGACGCCGGGTGCCAGGTGAAGGCGCCGTAGTCGCTGTCGCGCACGGCGAGGGTGCCGCCGGGAGCGAGGACGCGCCGCACCTCGCGCAGGGCGGCCACCGGATCGGAGAGGTGCTGGAGCACCTGGTGGGCGTGGACGACGTCGAACGAGTCGTCGGACAGGTCGAGGGCGTACACGTCGCCGACCGCGAAGCGCAGGTTGGCGTGCTCGCCCCCCAGCGCCTGGGCCCGCTCCACCACCTCGGCTGACGGGTCGATGCCCACCACCTCGCCGGGCGCCACCCGCCGGGCGAGGTCGGCCGTGATGGTGCCCGGCCCGCAGCCGACGTCGAGCAGGCGCTGGCCTTCCGCGAGGTGCGGGAGCAGGTAGCCGGCCGAGTTCTCGGCCGTCCGCCACTCGTGGCTCTTCAGCACCGACGCGTGGTGCCCGTGGCTGTAGGTGTCGCCCATGCCCCGATCCTGCCCGCCGCAGGCGTCGCCAGCCGAGGGGTTTCGCCCGCGAGGCCGGACCAGCGCCGAACTGACCGTGAACATCGTTGGCGGGCCGACGAAGATCGCGGTCAGTTCGCTGGGTACGGACCGGCGGCCGACTCGAGCGACGTGGCGCGCTCGTCGCCGGCGCGGGCGGCCTCGGTGAAGACGCCCTTGGCCATCAGGCTCGACTCGTGCTCGGCCCGGGCCAGGTAGAGGCGCGAGCGCAGGCGCCAGATCGCCGGGTCCTCGCTCCCCTGTGCCGCGAGCTCGACGAGCTGGCAGGCCAGGCGGTGGTCGCCGGCGTCGGACAGCGCACCGGCCCGGGCGGCGAGCGCCTCGGCGCCGCCGGCCAGCTCCGCCAGCTCACGGGCGAGGGCACCGGCGGGCGGCGGCTTCAGGTGGGCGGGATCGCCGTCCCACCAGCCGCCGAAGAGCCGGTAGGTGTTGCGCACCACGAACTCCGGCTCGTCGTAGATGGGGCGCAGCCACGGCCGGGCGAGCAGGTCGTCGCTGACCCGCACCGAGTGGACGATCTCGTCGAGCGTCGCCCCGGCGTTCATCCCGGCGAGCACGTCGGCCACGAGGCGCTCGAG
>JAGQSL010000330.1:0-1103 GCA_020439525.1 Acidimicrobiales bacterium
GAGTACGTGGAGCGCGACTGGATGGACGAGGAGTTCAGCCGGGGCTGCTACGGCGCCCACCTCGCCCCCGGGGTGTGGACCGCCTACGGCGATGCGCTCACCGCGCCCGTCGGCCGCATCCGCTGGGCGGGGGCCGAGTGCTCCCCGGTCCACAACGGCTACATGGAGGGCGCGGTCCGCTCCGGGGAGGCGGCCGCCGCCGAGATCGCCGCCCTGCTCGGCGCCTGAGGGCGGCGCTCGACAGCGCCTGACGCCCGTCTGACCCGACGCGGCACCTTGTGCCAAATTGCACATGGACGCCGTTGCGTAGTAGCGATTTGCCGTCCTGCGGGGGTCTTCCCGCGTCGCGCACGCTGCCCGGCAGCGCACCGGCGCACCCTCGGGGACGCCCCGTCTCACCCGCCGACCCGACGAAGGATCCACGGTGCACCTGCTCGCAGCCGAAGGCGGCTACCAGCTGTTCGAACTGGGAGGGACCGACAAGGCCCTCCTCCTCATCGCCCTGCTCATCGCGCTCGTCGCGCTGGCGGTCGGCGCGTCCATGGCCAAGGGCGTCTTGGCCTCGCCCGACGGCACGCCGGAGATGAAGAAGATCGCCGATGCCGTCCACGAGGGCGCCATGGCCTACATCACCCGCCAGTTCCGCACGATCGGCATGATCGTCGTGCCGCTGGCCGTGGTGGTCTTCCTCACCTCGGCCGAGATCGCCAAGCCCAACGGCGACATCGCCCTGTCGTTCGCCCAGTCGGGCCTGTTCCGCACGCTGGCGTTCCTCGTCGGCGGCGTGGCCTCGGGCTCCATCGGCTTCTTCGGCATGTGGCTGGCCACCAAGGGCAACATCCGCACGACGGCCGCCGCCACCCAGTCGGACTACCCGGGCGCCCTCAAGGCCGCCTTCCGCACGGGCGGCTCGGTCGGCCTGGCCACCGCCGGCTTCGTGCTGCTCGGCGCCACCATCATCATCCTGCTGTTCCAGAACACCAGCTCGGCGATCCTCGTCGGGTTCGGGTTCGGCGGCTCGCTGCTCGCGCTGTTCCTGCGGGTGGGCGGCGGCATCTTCACCAAGGCCGCCGACGTGGGCGCCGACCTCGTCGGCAAGGTCG
>JAGQSL010000330.1:1166-1768 GCA_020439525.1 Acidimicrobiales bacterium
GGCGACTGCGCCGGCATGGCGTCGGACCTCTTCGAGAGCTCGGGCGTGGTGCTCGTCGCTTCGATCATCCTCGGCGTCTCGGCCATGTCGGCCATCGGCGTGGGCCCCGAGGACGCCGCCAAGGGCCTCGTGTTCCCGGTGGCGGTCATGGCCTTCGGCCTCATCGCCTCGATCATCGGCATCTTCCTGGTCAAGCCCAAGCCGGGCGAGACCGACGCCCTCAAGGCCATCGACCGGGGCATCGGCATCGCCCAGATCATCGCCGTGATCGGCGCCGCCGCCCTGGCCTTCGGCTACGTCGGCAACCCCGACGCCGTGGGCGGTGGCGACCTGCTCGTCTCCAACCCCGGCGCCCGCATGTTCGGCGCCGTGCTGGTGGGCGTGGCCCTGGGCTTCGCCGCCTCCAAGATCACCGCCTACTTCACCTCCACCACCACCAAGCCGGTGCAGGACATCGCCAAGGCCACCCGCACGGGCCCGGCCACCACGGTGCTCGAGGGCATCTCGCTCGGCCTCGAGTCGGCCGTGTGGGGCCTGATCGCCGTCGCCGCCGCCATCGGCGGCGCCATCGCCCTGGGCGGCGGCTCGTTCAAGTTCTCGGT
>JAGQSL010000331.1 GCA_020439525.1 Acidimicrobiales bacterium
CGGCCACGTGTTCCCCGACGGTCCGGTCGATCGCGGCGGGCTGCGGTTCTGCATGAACTCCATCGCCCTCGAGCTCGACCCCGAGGACGCCGCCGCCACCTGATCGCCCGGCCGGCGCCCGGCGCGCCGGGCCCGATCCGTCGGCTGCCGACGTCGTCGGCACGGTTCGTGCGCTGGTGGCGCGCGTTCGAGGTGGAGAACGCCGGCGCGTGGGGGATCAGGGGTTCGACCTCACGCGTGGTCGCGGAGGTCCTCCTTCCAGGTGCGGAAGCGCTCGTGATGGTGTTCGGGCCCGTCGCCCGAGCCGGTGCCGTCGGCGAGGAGCTCGAAGGTGTGCTGCCGACCGAGGTCGTCGGCGAGGCAGGTCCAGTAGGTGGCCGGCCCGCGGGCGTCGCCCGCTCGCCACAGCAGCCAGGGGCCGATGCGTCGCAGGTACCGGGCGTCGTCGAGGGCGAGGAGGGCGGCGGGCGCCTCCACCCAGGCCCGCGCCGCGATCGAGCGATCGCGCGTCGGCGTATCCGGCAGGTCGTGGGTGTGCACGGGGGTGTCGTCGACGGGTCGCAGGTGCGACGGCAGGGCGCCGCTCGGTTCGCTGGTCGGTTCGCCGGTCACCGCCCCATCGTCGCAGGTCCGCCCGCTCGCCGGGAGGCCTCCGGCGGTCCCGATCCGGGCCTGGCGCCGCCGGGGCGCGAAGGCGCCTCTGGTACGCTCGCCGCCCGGTCGGAGGCGCCTCCTGCGCCGCGGCCCGAGGGGAGCACACCGTGGCCGCGATCCAGCTCGAGCGTGCGTGGTCGGCGATCGCCCGACCCGTCCGGCCCTACAGCCGGGCCGTGCACCGGACGGTGCTGCGCGTGCCCGCCCGCGTCGAGTGCCCGGTGTGCGGGTGTTCGGGCGTCCGCTTCCAGGCGAGCCGCAAGCCTCGCCGACCCAACCGCATCTGCCCGGGGTGCAAGTCCACGGAGCGCTACCGGGCGCTGCAGCTGTACCTGACCGAGCGCGGGCCGGTGCCGCCGGGGACGCGACTGCTCGAGGTCGCGCCGATCCACACCGTGCGCGCCACGGCTGAGCGCCTCGGCTACGAGTACAGCAGCGTCGACCTCCGATCGGCCAAGGCCCTCGTCCACGGCGACCTGTGCGCCCTGCCCTACGCCGACGGCGCCTTCGACGTGGTCGTCTGCTTCCACGTCCTCGAGCACGTGCCCGACGACCTCACCGCCGTGCAGGAGCTCGCCCGGGTGGTGGGCGCTGACGGCGACGTCATCGTCGTCGTGCCGCGCGACCGGCGCCTCGCCGAGACCTTCGAGGACCCCGATGCCGACCCGGCCGACTACGAGCGGCTCTACGGCCAGTCCGACCACGTCCGGATGTACGGCGAGGACGTGACCGCGCGCTGGGTCCCCACGGGTGTGGCCATCGAGGAGGTGCCGTGGACCGCGTGCTTCACGCCCGACCAGCACGCCCGGGCGGCGCTCACCGGCGACGACGACCGGTTCTGGCTGCTGCGCGCCGGGGCCTGAGCCCCCGCCGCTACCAGCCTCGGTCCACCCACTCCTGGAGGTGGGGCGACTCCGCGCCGATCGTCGTGCGGTCGCCGTGGCCCGGGAGCACGATCGTGTCGGCGGCGAGCGGCGAGAAGATGCGGTCCTCGATGGAGCGGATGATGGTGGGGAAGTCGCCGCCCTCGAACGAGGTCGCGCCCGGGCCGCCGGGGAACAGGGTGTCGCCGGTGAAGAGGATCGGCGCCCCCTCGAGCTGGAAGCACATCGAGCCGGGCGTGTGGCCGGGCGTGTGGATGGTGTGCAGCCGGAGGCGGCCGACCTCGATCACCGCCTCGTCCTCGAGGATCTGGTCGTAGCTCGGCAGCATCGCCGCGTCCTGCTCGGTCACGTGCACGGCGTAGCCGGCGTCTCGCAGTTCCGGCACCGCCTGGATGTGGTCCCAGTGGCCGTGCGTCTCGAGCACCTGCCGCACGCCGAGCGCTCGGCACAGCTCGAGGAGGCGCTCGTGCTCGTTGGCCGCGTCGAGGAGCACGGCGTCGCCGGTCTCGGTGCAGCGCAGCACGTAGACGTTGTTGTCGAACGGGCCCACCACCACCTGGTGGATCTCGGCCGTCGCGTCGGACCAGATCAGCGTCTCCATGGCGCCAGTCTGCCGTCCGAGCGGCTCAGGTGGACGCGACGTCGAAGCCCAGCGCCAGCGCCACCGGGATCTGGCGCGGGTCGAAGGTGACGAAGGTGATGGGCCGGGGGAGCCGGTCGGCGGCGGCGAGGTGCAGGGCGTCGACGGTGCGCAGCGGCTGCTCGCGGCAGAGCTCGGCGGCGCGGTCGAGGCAGCGCTGGTCGAGCGGAACCACGTGGATGCGCTCCCAGTCGTCGCGCAGCGCCCGCCGCACCTGGTCGCCGTCGCCCGCGACGTCGCACACGCGGTCGACCATGCCGAGGGCCTCGGTGCGGGCGAGGGCGGACGCGCACCAGGTGCGGTCGGCCGCCATGGCCTCCAGCACGATCGGCCGGTGCGGCCCCGAGAGGTAGCGGCCGAGCAGCGCCGAGGTGTCGAGGACGAGCGTCACGAGCCGCGGACCTCGCGCAGGACCCGGTCGAGGCGGCCACCGGTCCACGTGTCGATGCGCACGCCGGGCTCGGCCGGACGATCGCCTCGTCGAGCGGGTTCCAGCAGGCCCCGGGCCACCAGGTCGTCGATGCTCACCGAGGCGTCCGCGGGCTCCACCGGGCCCAGCTGGGCGACCGGCCGACCGGCGATGGTGATGACGATGCGCTCGCCCGCCCCCGCCCGCCGGACGAGCGAGGTGAGGGCGCCGCGCAGCTCGCGGATGCCCGTGGTGCTCCTGGCCATCGGCGAAGTGTACGCATGTGTACGCGTCGGGGCGTGCACGGGCGCCCCGGCGTGCGCCACCATGCTCCGACCGATCGCCCACCCACCGAAGGGGACCCCGTGAACTTCGCGTTCAACGAGGAGCAGGAAGAGCTCCGCAAGACCGTCCGCCAGTTCCTCGAGGCCAAGTCGCCCGAGTCCGCCGTCCGCGAGCAGATGGACACCGACGCCGGCTTCGACGCCGCCGTGTGGTCGCAGATGGGCGAGCAGATGGGCCTCCAGGGCCTCATCGTCCCCGAGGAGTTCGGTGGCTCGGGCTACGGCTACATCGAGCTCATCGTCGTGCTCGAGGAGATGGGCCGGGCGCTGCTGTGCGCGCCGTTCTTCTCGACGGTCGTGCTGGCCGCCAACACGCTCATCCACTCCGGTGACGACGCGGCCAAGGCCGCCCACCTGCCCGGCATCGCGGCGGGCGAGACCATCGCCACGCTCGCCTTCACCGAGGAGAACGGGCGCTGGGACGAGGCGGGCATCACCGCCACCGCCAGCAAGGACGGCGACGCCTGGAAGCTGAACGGCACGAAGATGTACGTGCTCGACGGCCACACGGCGAACCTCCTGATCGTCGCCGCCCGCACCGACGCCGGCGTGAGCCTGTTCGCGGTCGACGGCGACGCCGCCGGGGTCACCCGCACCGCGCTGGCCACCATGG
>JAGQSL010000031.1:0-1633 GCA_020439525.1 Acidimicrobiales bacterium
GACCCCACACCCCACCTGTCACCGGATCACGCGGCAGTCCCTAGAAACGTCCTAGTACGGTCGGGGTTCGAGGCAACCTTGGGAGGACGGCGTGAAGCTTCAGAAGGAGGCGGAAGGTACGACGCGGGTGAGAGATTGGCGATACGTCGCTTTCATCGCCGCCGTCGTGGCCATGGTTGTTGGAGCAGCGCCGATGGCACACGCCCACCCCAGTGAGAATCGAGCGGCGCCGGCAGTCCCTCCCAACTCCGTCTGCCGAGAGTACGACGGGTACGGAGGCGGCTTGGCTCCCGAGGATCATCGGATCGGTGTGACCTTCTCGAAGTCGGGTGGGGCCTACGTCACGACCTTCAGCGGACTCCCGCTCAACTTCCTCTACGCCACGACCGCGAGCGGACGGGAGTTCACGCTCGCCAGCGTGTCGAACCACACGATCAACTCTGGCGGTGTCTCGCTGGACTACCTCAGGGCTTGCGCCCCCAACCCTGACCCTGGGCCCCTTCCACCCGCCAACTCCGTCTGCCGAGAATACGACGCTCTTGGGGACGGACTGGCCCCTGAGGACCACCGCATCATGATCGATTACTTCGCTCGGAACGGTTCATACGTGTTTCGGTTTAGCGGCCTATCGCTCAGCTATCTCTACGCCGTGACGCCCTGGGGGCAGCGCTTTGATCTGGGCGATGTTCACAGTGCCGAGCTGGATGTAGGTGGAGGCGGCGTTACCTACCTCAGGGGGTGTGCGGTCGACCCCGGCCCGGCCATGCCTCCCTTCGTCTCCCGCTACGCGCTCATCGACCAGCAGTACCGCGACTTCTACAACCGCACAGCCACGACGTCCGAGCAGTACCTCTGGGCCGGAAGTACCTACACCCAGTCTCAGCTCATCGATTGGTTCGTCAACGGCGACGCCGCCAAGCGTGGTCCGCTGGTTCGCCTGTACAAGGCGTACTACAAGCGCTGGCCCGATCCTGGTGGCTACGACTACTGGATCCGCAAGATGAAGTCCGGCACCACCCTCACCAAGGTGTCGGACACCTTCGCTGCCGCCAACGAATTCAAGACCAAGTACGGCAAGCTCTCGAACTCGGCGTTCGTGAAGCTCGTCTATCAGAACGTTCTCGAGCGCGAGCCGGATCCGTCCGGCCTTGCCTTCTGGATCAGGAGACTGGATACGAGGAAGACCTCCCGCGGTGGCCTGATGCTCCAGTTCTCCGAGAGCTCCGAGTACCAACGCAAGTTCGGCCCCGCTTGCGACCTCGTAGGTGTCTCCCTCCGCATGCTCCGCAGGGCCCCCTCCACCACCGAACTCACTGACTGGTCGACGGAGACCCCGAACCAACTCGCCGGCTACATCCTCACCCTCCCCGAGTACGCGGAGCGCATCCAGGCCGGATAGAGGAACGTGAATCGCCCTGGGTTTGATTCGGACTGGGTTTGACGGGTGCTCGTCGGGTTGGATTTCTCAGGCCGCTTCGGCCTGAGCGAGGGCACCGTAGTGGGCGGCTTCGACCTCCGCCGGGGTGCAGTCGTCGAGCTCGCCGTGGAGGCGTTGTTCCTCGTCCTCGGCGGAGCGGCCGGCCTTCAGGCCCTCGTCGACGTCGGCCTGGCGCACCCACTTGCGCACCGTCTC
>JAGQSL010000031.1:1701-7653 GCA_020439525.1 Acidimicrobiales bacterium
CGCACCGCCTGGGCCTTCTCCGTGTCGCTGTATCGCCGCGTCGTAGGCCGACCCGGCGTCTGTTCCGTAGGCATGACTCCATCCTCGTTTCCAAGGTCAGGAGCCTCCAACGAACCCAGGGCGATTCAGCTCGCCTCGTGCGGATCTCCACGCCGGCGAGCCGCAACGCATCGGTTAGCGCACCGCGGGCTATTCCGAGTTCCTTGGCTACCGACCGCAACGACCCGCCTGCCTCGTAGAGGTCCATCGCCCTGTCGAACAGCTCACCATGGACCTTCCGGTACGGGCGATCCGGCACCTGTCGGCGTGCCAGATGTTTCAAGACTGTGTTCTTGGCCATCCCGAATTCAAGCCCGAGCTGACCCGCCGAGGCGCGCCTGAGGTACCCCTTCACCAGCTCACCTACCTGCACGGAGGTGAGTCGTCGTGCCACGCGGCGTGGTGTGCCGTTCGGTCCAGCGAACTCCTCGTCCTCCTCTGACCTGGGCGTATTGTTCAAGATCTTGAGGAACGAAGGGTCCGCGAGTACGGCGGTTAGGTCCACGGAACGAGGCCCGGTCAGCTGACCGGGCCTTCGTCGTTCCCGGGGTCGGGGCTCGGTGGCGGGGCTGGCCTACGCTCGCCGGCCGTGGACTGGCTGACCTCGATCCCTGCGTTCGCCGACGTGTCGACGGTGGTGGTGGTCGACGGCGGCGGGACGGGGAGCCGGGCGACCGTGGCCACCGCGGCGGGCGAAGTGCTCGGCTACGCCGAGGGCGGCCCCACCAACAGCCGATCGGCGGGCGACGAGGTGGCGGCCGAGAACACCCGGGCGGTCATCGCCGGCGCCCTGGCCGCGGCGGCGCGGCCCCTGTCGGTGACGGCCGTGCTGGTCAGCAGCGCGTCGGTCGACACCGCGGCCCACGCCGCAGTGCTGGCGCGCGGCGTGCGCCAGGTGGTGCCGCAGGGGGCCACCGTCTCGGTGGTGGCCGACACCATCGGGTGCTGGGCGGCCACCGCCCGCCTCGAGCCGGCCGTCGCGGTCATCGCCGGCACGGGCAGCGCCGTGCTCGCCGGGGCCCTCGACCAGGGCTCGAAGCGCTACGGCGGATGGGACTACGTGCTGGGCGACGAGGGCTCGGGCTACGCCCTCGGGCGCGAGGCGCTGCGCCAGGTGCTCCTGGTGGCCGAGGGGTCGTCGTCGGCCGTCGTGCTGGCCGACGCCTGCCGCGAGCGGCTCGGCATCGACGAGACCGACGAGCTGTTCGACCGGATCTACAAGCCCGAGGTCGACAAGTCCCACATCGCCGCGTTCGCCACCGACGTGCTACGCCTTGCCGCGCAAGGCGAGCCCCACGCTTCGCGCATCGTGGAGGACCAGGCCACGCAGCTCGCCGCCACCGTCTCGGCCGCCTTCCGCGACTTCACCGACCTCGGCACGCTCGGGTGCTTCGGCGGCATCTGGAACGCCGAGGTGTACCGCAAGCACTTCGGCCGGGCCGTCGTGCGCGCCGTGGGCCGCCAGCCGGTGATCACCTACCCGGGCGATACCGCGATGGTCGGGTCGTTCCGGCTCGTGCTGCGCAAGGGCCCCGATGGGGCACCGGGCCGCGCCGAAGACGAGGCCGTCGCTGCGTTCGAGCAGGGCCTCGCCGCGGCCCGAGGCGAGGCCGGGTGAGCACCTACCTGGCGATCGGCTCGATCTGCTGGGACGAGGTGCCGACGGGCGGCGGGACGGAACGGCGCCTGGGCGGCTCGGTGCTCTTCGCCAGCCGGGTGGCGAGGAGCCTGGGATGGGACGTCCGCGTCCTCACCTCCGGCACCGACGAGCTCGCCGCCGCCGCCCGGGCGGCGCTGCCGGGCGTCGACCTCCAGGTGCAGCCCAGCGCCGACGACACGATCATGCGGTTCCCGGAGCAGGCCGACCGCGGCCCGCAGTGGGTGCCGACCGTGGCCGACCCCCTCCACCCGGAGCGGGTGCGCGACGCCGTGGACGGCGCCGACGTCGTCCACCTGGCGCCGATCATGGGCGAGGTCGATGAGGCCCTCGCCCGATCGGTGGTCGAGGCGGGCGCGCCGTTCGTCGGCATCACGCCCCAGGGCCTGCTGCGCGACCGCGAGTCCGGCACCGGTCGGCTGCTGCGCCTGCCGGCCCTCACCACGTGGTGGTCGTCGCTCGTCGACGCCGCCGTGGTGAGCGAGGAGGAGCACGACCAGCTCGCCCCCGACGCCGGCTTGGAGCGCGTCGCCCTCGCCGTGACCAAGGGGGAGCGCGGCTGCTTCGGCTGCCTCGGCGAGGAGCGCACCGACGTGGCCGGCATCGAGCTCCACCACGTGGATCCCACCTCGACCATCGGGGCCGGCGACGTGTTCGCCGCCGCCTGCTTCGTGGCCCTCGCCGAGGGCGAGCCGTTCCCGGCCGCCCTCGAGCGGGCCAACCGCGTCGCCGCCGCGCACGTCGGCCGGAGCGCACCGGGCGACGGCTGATCCGGGGTCGTGCGGCGCGCCGCCTGACGGTGCGTCAGAATCGGCGGCGATGCAGTTCACGCTCGCCCTCGCCATGACCCCCGCCGACCGGATCCTCCCGCTGGCCCGCGCCGCCGAGGACGCCGGCTGGGACGCCGTCTGCTTCCCCGACTCGGTGTTCTTCCCCGAGGAGGTGACCGGCGAGTACCCGTTCACGCCCGATGGGAAGCGGTTCTGGCCCGAGGACGCCCCGTTCGTCGACCCCTTCGTCGGCATGCCGGCCGTGGCCGCCGCCACCGAGCAGCTCGCGCTCTACACCAACGTGCTCAAGACCTCGCTGCGCGAGCCGCTGCTGGTGGCCAAGTCGCTCAGCTCGATGGCCGCCATGTTCCCGGGGCGCATCGGCCTCGGCGTCGGCCTCAGCTGGATCCCCGAGGAGTTCGCCTGGCTCGGCCAGGAGATGCGGACGCGGGGCAAGCGGCTCGACGAGCAGATCGCCATCATCCGCCAGGTGATCGCCGGCGGCTACGTCGAGTTCCACGGCGACCACTACGACTTCGGCCGGTTGCGGGTGGAGCCGCCCGCCCCGCCCGAGCACGTGGTGCCGATCTACGTCGGCGGCCACTCCGATGCCGCCGTGCGACGCGCCGCCCGCGTCGGCGACGGGTGGATCGGCGCCCAGTGCAGCGCCGAGGACCTCGACGGTCACATCGCCCGGCTGCGTGCCGCCCTCGAGGCCGAGGGGCGCGCCGGCCAGCCCTTCGAGATCAAGGCCACGCCGCTGGTGCCGGCCACCGTCGACGACATGGCGGCGCTGGCGTCGGCCGGGCTGACCGACGTCATGACCGTCCCGTGGTACTTCGTGCCGGGCGATCCCGACGACCCGCAGCACCAGCTCGACTCGGTGGCCTGGTTCGCCGAGCACGTCATCCACCCGCTGCGCGATCTGGAGGTCGCCCCGTGACCGAGTTCCTCGACCTGGCGGTCCCGAGCGACGACGACCGCTCGGCCCGAGCTGCCTCGCTGCGGTCGCGCGACGCGGTGCAGCGCGGCGACAAGGACGCCTGGCTCGCCATCTTCGCCGACGACGCCGTGGTGCAGGACCCGGTGGGGAAGTCGCCGCTCGACCCGACCGGCCTCGGGCACCGGGGCAAGGACGCCATCGGCACCTTCTGGGACACGGTGATCGCACCGAACCCGATCCGCATGGACGTGCGCTCGTCGCACGCCGGCGGCGACGAGGTGGCGAACGTCATCCGCATGACCACGACCCTGCCGGACGGGACGCAGGTCGGCTGCGAGCTGGTGGCCGTCTACCGGGTGGCCGACGACGGCCTGGTCCGCAGCCTCCGGGCGTTCTGGGAGTTCGACGCCCTCGAGTTCACCGCACCGAGCTGAGGGCTCACCCCACCACGAAGTTGACCATCTTGGCGGGCACCGCGATCACCTTGCGGACCGTCGCGCCCTCGAGCAGGGCCGCCACCTTCGGGTCGTCGCGGGCGGTCTGCTCCAGCACCGACGCGTCGGCGTCGGCCGGCACCAGGATCCGGGCTCGCACCTTGCCGTTGATCGACACCGGGAGCTCGACCGCCTCGTCGACCAGCAGGTCGTCCATGGCCTCGGGGTAGGGCTGGTAGGCGAGCGAGTCGGGGTTGCCGAGGCGGGCCCACAGCTCCTCGGCGATGTGGGGGGCGAGGGGCGCCACGAGCAGCACCAGCGGCTCGCCGACGGCGCGGGGCACGCCGCCGTCGGGGTACGTCGCCGTGAGGTGGTTGGTGAGCTCGGTGATCCGGGCGATCGACGTGTTGAACCGCAGCGTCTCCATGCCGTCGCGCACCGCGGCGATGGTGCGGTGCAGCTGGCGGAGCGTGTCGTCGGAGGGGGCCTCGTCGGACACCCGAGGCGTGCCGTCGTCCTCGTCGACGAACAGCCGCCAGATGCGCTGCAGCAGCCGGTACATGCCCACCACGGCGGTGGTGTCCCACGGGCGGCTCTGGTCGAGCGGTCCGCCGAACATCTCGTAGAGCCGGAGCGTGTCGGCGCCGTAGCGCTCGCACATCTCGTCGGGCGCGACGGCGTTCTTCAGCGACTTGCCCATCTTCCCGACCTCGCGCGACACCGGCCGGCCCTGGTACGTGTACCCCTCGCCATCGGCCACCACCTCGTCGGCGGGGACCGGGAAGCCGCGCTCGTCGCGGTACACGTGCGCCTGGATCATCCCCTGGTTGAACAGGCGCCGGAACGGCTCGGACGACGAGACGTGACCCAGGTCGAAGAGCACCTTGTGCCAGAAGCGGGCGTAGAGCAGGTGGAGCACTGCGTGCTCGACGCCGCCGACGTAGAGGTCGACGCCACCGCAATCGCCGTCGAACTGCGGGCCCATCCAGTACCGCTCGTTCTCGGGTGCCACGAACGCCTCGTCGTTCGTGGGATCGAGGTAGCGCAGCTCGTACCAGCACGACCCGGCCCAGTTCGGCATCGTGTTGAGCTCGCGGCGGTAGGGGCGCGGGCCGTCGCCCAGGTCGAGCTCGACCGTGCTCCACCCCTCCACCCGACCGAGCGGCGGCTCGGGCTCGCTGTCCTCGTCGTCGGACGTCTTGGGCGAGAAGTCGTCCATCGGGGGCAGCACGAGCGGCAACTGGTCGGCCGGCAGCGCCCGCGGCTCGCCGTCGTCGCCGTAGACGATGGGGAAGGGCTCGCCCCAGTAGCGCTGGCGGGAGAACAGCCAGTCGCGCAACTTGTACTGCACCGTGCCCGCCCCGAGGCCCTGGGCCTCGAGCCACTCGGTGATGGCGGCCTTGGCCTCGGCGACGGCCAGGCCGTCGAGGGAGATCTCGGCGTTGGCCGACGCCATCGCCACGCCGTCGCCGACGTGGGCCTCGGCCTGCACGTCCGTGCCCTCGGGCCCGGTGACCACCTGCACGATCGGCAGGTCGAAGGCGCGGGCGAACTCGTGGTCGCGCTCGTCGTGGGCGGGCACGGCCATGATCGCCCCGGTGCCGTAGCCCATGAGCACGTAGTCGGCGACCCAGATCGGGATGGCCTCGCCGTTCACCGGGTTGATGGCCGTGCTGCCGGTGAAGACGCCCGTCTTCTCCTTGGCGTCGGCCTGGCGCTCGAGGTCCGAGCGGCGGGCGGCGGAGGCGACGTAGGCGTCGACCGCCGAGCGCTGGTCGGGCGTGGTGAGCGCGGCCACCAGCGGGTGCTCGGGCGCCACCACCATGTACGTGGCGCCGAAGAGGGTGTCGGGCCGGGTGGTGAACACCTCGAGCGGGCCGGCGGGGGTGTCGAAGCGCACCCGGGCGCCCGTGGAGCGACCGATCCAGTTGCGCTGCTGGGCCTTGATGGCGTCGGTCCACTCGAGCAGGTCGAGGTCGCGCACGAGCCGGTCGGCGTACGCGGTGATCCGCAGCATCCACTGCTTCATGGGCCGGCGGTACACGGGGAAGTCGCCCCGCTCGGAGCGACCGTCGGCGGTGACCTCCTCGTTGGCCAGCACCGTGCCCA
>JAGQSL010000332.1 GCA_020439525.1 Acidimicrobiales bacterium
TCGAACAGCGGCTCGTCCTCGGCGACCTCCTCGCCGACCTGCTTGAACCACCGGGTGATGGTCCCTTCGGTGACGGATTCGCCCAGTGCCGGAAGCTCGATGTCGGCCATCGCGCCGATCTCCTTGGTGTCGCGTTCGGGGTGCCCGGGGGCTACCCGGGACGGTAGCGGGCGTGACCTAGCTGTTGAGGCTGCGCCCAGTGAGCGAGAGCACGGCTTCGCCGAAGCTCTCGGTGAGCGAGGGGTGGGGCTGGACGAAGTGGGCGATCTCGTCGACCGCGGCATGCCAGTTGACGGCCAGGTAGCCGGCGCCGAGCTGCTCGGTGACCCACGGCCCCGCCATGTGCACGCCGAGCAGGCGCCCGCCCGTGCCGTCGGCCTGCTTCTCCGCGATCACCTTCACCACGCCCTCGGTGTCGCCGATGATCAGGGCCCGGCTGTTGCCGCCCCACCGGTGCTTCGTCGTGACCACCTCGTAGCCGGCGTCGATGGCGCCCTGCTCGGAGAAGCCGGCGAAGGCCACCTCGGGCTGGCAGTAGATGCACCACGCGACGTTCGCGTAGTCGACCGGCACCGCCTGTTCGCCGAGCAGTTGCTTGACCACGAGGATCGCCTCCGCGTAGCCCACGTGGGCGAGGCCGGGCGTGGCGATCAGGTCGCCCACCGCCCAGACGCCAGGCACCGAGGTGCGGCAGAGCTCGTCGACCTGCACGAAGCCGCGCTCGTCGACGGCGACGCCGGTCCCGTCGAGCCCGAGGCTCTCCGACAACGGGCGCCGGCCGATCGACACCACGACCGCGTCCACGTTGAGCGGGTCCTGGCCCTCGATGGCGATGGTGGTGCCGGTGGAGCCCGGCGTGTGGCCCTGCACCTTGGCGCCGACCCGCACGTCGATGCCCCGTCCCTTGAACGATCGGCGCACCACGTTCACGACGTCCTTGTCGACCCCCGGGAGGATCTGGGGCAGCGCTTCGAGCACGGTGACCTCGCTGCCCAGGTCGCTCATCATCGACGCGAACTCGCACCCGATCGCCCCGCCGCCGATCACCGCGACCTTGCGGGGCAGGTGGTCGAGCTCGAACACCTCGTCGGAGGTGAGCACGACGCGGCCGTCCACCTCGAAGCCCGGGATGGTGCGCGGCACCGAGCCGGAGGCCAGCACGACCGCGTCGCCCGTCAGCGTGCTCGCCTGCCCGTCGGACGAGCTGACCCGCACGCTCCGATCGGGGGCGAGGGTGCCGGTGCCGGAGAAGACGGTGACCTTGCGGTGCTTCAGCAGGCCCGAGAGGCCGTTGAAGAGCTGGTCGACCACCTGCTGCTTGCGGGCCATGGTCTGGCCGAAGGCGAGCGTCGGCGCCGAGGCCTCCACCCCGAACTGGGCGGCGTGGCCGACGGTGCGGAAGACGTGCGCCGTCTCGAGCAGCTCCTTGGCGGGGATGCAGCCGCGGTGGAGGCAGGTGCCCCCGACCTTGTCCTTCTCGACGACGGCGACGTCGAGGCCGGCCGCCGAGCCGTAGAGGGCGGCGCCGTAGCCGGCCGGACCGCCGCCGATGATGATCAGGTCGAAGTGGTCGTCCGACGGGGCGTCGCTCACGGGGTGGTCCTCTTGGGGGTGCGGGTCGGGAGGCCCTCACCCTACCGAGCGGGGCCGACCGCCCACGCGGCCCGGCGGGCGCCGAGCCGGTCGTCGCCGGCGCTACCGCACGGCCACCCGGACCGTGTGGTGGCCGGTGGCGCCGTCGGGCGCGGGCGGCGCCTCGGCATCGGTCTGGACGTCGCCGTCGGCCGCGGTGGCGCGCACCTCGAGCTCGTGGTCGCCCGGGGTCGCGTCCCAGCGCAGCCACCACTGGATCCAGGTGTCCTCGGAGGCGGTGGGGCCCAGCGTCGCCTCCTGCCACGCGCCGCCGTCGATCCGCACCTCGACGCGCACGATGCCCCGGTGCGGCGCCCACGCCACCCCGGCGATGGGCCGCGCGCCGGCCTCGACGTCGGAACCCGAGCGGGGCACGTCGATGCGCGACATCGTCTTGATCGGCCCCTCCCGCGCCCACCCTCGCGGGATCCAGTAGCCGGCCTCGTCCCACGTGGTGGCCCGGATCTCCGAGAGCCACTTGGTGGCCGACACGTAGCCGTA
>JAGQSL010000032.1 GCA_020439525.1 Acidimicrobiales bacterium
CCGGCCTCGTAGTCGGCGAACGCCTGCTGGAGCTCGGCGCGGGTGTTCATCACGAACGGTCCCTGCCAGGCCACCGGCTCGCCGATGCGCTGACCACCGAGCACGAGCACGTCGAACGCCTCGGTCCGCGCGTCGGGGCTCGGCGAGCCGCCGAGGGTGAGCACGTCGCCGGGTGCGGTGACGGCCAGCTGGCCGGTCTGCAGCGGACGGGCGTCGGGGCCCACCGTGCCGGCCCCCGACAGGCCGTAGACGAGCCCGTTGAACGAGGTGGGCCACGGGAGGCGCACCTGGGCGCCGGGCGACACCGTCAGATGGAGCATCGTGATGGGCGAGTGGGTGGCGCCGGGGCCTCGGTGGCCGCCGACGTCGCCGGCGATGACCCGGATCAGCGCACCGCCGTCGGGCGAGCTCAGGAGCACGACGTCGTCGGGCTCGAGGCCCTGGTAGCGGGGCTCGATCATCTTGTCGGCGGCCGGCAGGTTCACCCACAGCTGGAGGCCGTGGAAGAGCCCGCCCGACAGCACGAGCGACTCCGGCGGGGTCTCGATGTGGAGGAGGCCGCGTCCGGCGGTCATCCACTGCGTGGCACCGTCGCTGATCACGCCGCCGCCGCCGTGGCTGTCCTGGTGCACGAAGGTGCCGTCGAGGATGTAGGTCACGGTCTCGAACCCGCGATGGGGGTGCCAGGGCGTTCCCTTGGGCTCGCCCGGGGCGTACTCCACCTCGCCCATCTGGTCGAGGTGGATGAAGGGATCGAGCTCGGCGAGGTCCACGCCGGCGAAGGCCCGGCGGACCGGGAAGCCCTCGCCCTCGTAGCCCGACGGGGCCGTGGTCACCTGCTTGACCTTGCGGTCGGTGCTGCGCGCGGCGTCGGGCTCGGCGAGGCGGGGGAGGGTGAGGAGGTCGTCGACGGTCACGGCAGGCATGGGGCTGCTCCTTGTCGATGGGTGGGCACCTCGCTCCAACATAGTTGATCGCTCAACTATTCCCCTCCACGCCGCTCCCATGTGCGCTCCATGCGCCGGGCCCGACGATCGAGCACGAAGGGTCCCGCCGTCGGGGCCCCCGACCCCGGAGCGAGCCATGACCCCGATCCTGACCATCACCGCGCCCACGACCCTGCGCGATCGCGACCTGCACGTGCTCCACGCGTTCGATCGGGCCGTGCGCCTCCACCTCCGCGACCTCCTCGCCGCGGTGCGGCGCAGCGAGCCCAGCGACCTCGATGCGGCGACCGAGCTGTTGCACTGGACCGGCCGATCTCGAGCGGTGGTCGTTCGCCACCACGGGGTGATCGACGGTGCGATCGCGCCGCTCCTGGTCGAGGTCGACCCCCTGGCGACCAACCTGGTGGGGGCTGTGCGGGCGGGCCACCGGATCGTGGGCGAGGTACTCGACGACCTGGTCTCGGCGTTGGCTGCCTGGCGCCGGGCCATCGCCGTCGGTGGCGAGGCGGCCGAGCGCTCGTGGCGCGGCACCGTGGTGGCGGTGGAGCGCGCCGTGGTGGCCGTCGACGACCAGGTGGCGCGCGAGCAGGCGACCTTCCAGCCGGCGCTGGTGGCGACCGTGGCGCCCCGGGCGTTCGACGAGGTGCGCGGCGAGCTGCTCCTCCACGCCGACCCGGCGCTGCTGCCGTTCCTCTTCCCGTGGATCGTCCGGGGCGCGGACCCGGTCGAGGAGGAGCGGCTGGTGGCCCAGCTGCCCCGGATGGTCCGCACCGTCCACCGGTTCGTGTGGAAGCCGAGCGCCGCTCGCTCCCATCCCCGCCTGGCCGCGGCGGCCATCGCCGTCGATCGGGGCCTCGTCGAGCCGTCGGCCGCCTGAGCGCGCCCCGCGCGGCCGGCCCGGCGATGGGCCGTTCGGCCCCACTTCGCCCGTCCGCGTCACGAACCGGGGCTTCCTCGCATCTTCCTTGGGGGGATCCGAGCCGCGGGTCCGACGCGGAGGTGCACGGTGGTTCGACGTTCGATGGCCGCAGGCGCGGTGGTGGTGGTGCTGGTGGTGGGCCTGCTCGGCGCCCGCGCCGATGCCCAGTACATCCCGGAGCTGCCGACCACGACCTCGTCGGGGATCCTTCCCGGCGACGTCGACCGTGGCCCGGGCCACGGCGTGGGGTCCGGCGGCGACCTTCCCGTCACGGGCATGGACACGTGGTGGCTGACGAGGGCGGGCGCCGGCCTGCTCGTGGCCGGCGGCATGGTCCTGCTCGGGCCCGCCCGGCGGGGTCGCCGCCATCGGGTGCTGCGCGACGCCCGTGGTCAGGTGTAGGCGGTGGGTCGGTCGCGTCGATCGCCCGGGTCGGAGCGGGTGCCCGACGCGTAGTGCAGCAGCTCGGCCACCGTCTCGGGTGCGTCGAGCAGCAGCACATCCCAGATCAGCTCGTCGTCGAAAGCGGCCTGCAGGGCCTTGGCTCCGGCGCTGCCCCGCCGGGGGACGTCGGTCGTGAGCAGGACGTAGCGGGAGTCGCGACCCTTCTCGTGGAGCTCGTGGCGCAGGACCGCCGCCTTGCCGAGCGCCTTCCAGAGGGTGTCGGTGCGCTCCAGGCCCGGGCGTGAGCTGGAGAAGGCGCCTGACACGTCGAAGATCCACTCGCAGCCGTCGTCGTCGAGCCCGACGAAGTTCGCTTCCACGCCGGCGTCGAACTTCACCTTCGGGCGGAGGCGGTCGAGGAACCCGCAGTGCTCGAGGAGCAGCTCGGCCAGCTCCTGGGCCCGCGTGCCGTCGGCGGTGGCCCGCTGCTGGTAGCCGAGGGCGCGCTCGCCCCCCTCGCGCCGGGCGCGCGTGATCTCCCGGGCGAGCGGTGGCAGCAGCGCCTGCTCGCGCTGCTTGGCATCGAAGCGCACCGCGTCGACCTCGGCGGCGATGCGGTCCCGGGCGGCGGCGGCGTAGGACTCGTCGGTGTCGTAGCCCACCCAGCGCCGCCCGAGCTGCACGGCGGCGACGGCGGTGGACCCGGAGCCCATGAACGGATCGAGGACCACGTCGCCCTCGAAGGTGTAGAGCTCGATGAACCGGCGGGGCAGCTCGACGGGGAACGGCGCCGGGTGCCCGACGCGCGTGGCCGACTCCGGGGGGAACTCCCACAGGTCGGTGGTGAGGTCCAGGAACCGGTCCTTGCCGATGGTGCTCTGGTGGGGGAGCCCGGCGGCCGCCCGCTTGGTGGCCGACTGGGCCCGGTCGAAGCGACCCTTGCTGGCGATCACCACCCGCTCCGTGAGGTCGCGCAGCACCGGGTTGGTGGCGCTCTGGAAGCTGCCCCAGGCGCAGTTGCCACCCGCGCCCTTGGCCTTCTGCCAGATGACCTCGCCTCGAAGGAGCAGGCCGAGGCGATCTTGGAGGATCCACGTGACGTCGGCGGCCAGCGAGCGGAACGGCTTGCGCCCGAGGTTGGCGACGTTGACGGCGATTCGCCCGCCGGGCTCGAGCACGCGGGCGCACTCGGCGAAGACGTCGGCGAGCATGTCGAGGTAGGCCGTGTAGTCGGCGGGGATGGACCCCTCGCCGAGGGCCTCCTCGTACGCCTTGCCGGCGAAGTAGGGCGGTGAGGTGACCACGAGGGCCACCGACCCATCGGGCAGCTCGGGCATCTCGCGGGCATCGTGCACCCAGATCTCGTCGGTGACCGGCGCCGGCGCCACCGCATCGTCGCGAGACAGCACCGGGGCGCCGAAGCGCTCGTAGAAGCCCGACGCGTCGTGGTTCTCGCGCCGGCCGACGCCGAAGTTGGACGTGGACGTGCCGGGTCGGCGGGGAGGTCGCGGGGCCACGATCGAACCCTACCGAAGGGGGGTGGCAGCGAGCCGTCTTGGTCGCGCGCGTGTTCGTCCCCCAGGTGGTGGACCCCGCCGACCCCCTGAACTAGACATTTCGCCCAAGGGGGAACCCTGACGCCCGGCGGGATCGGGACCAGCACGAGGGCAGGACATGAAGCACCACGCAGCCATCGCTCGGATCGTTGCCGTCGTCGGCCTGCTCGCGCTGAGCATCGGCATCGGCGTGCAGTCGGCCGAGGCCGTCACCCCGGTGCTCATGGCACCCGAACGCGTCTACACGGGCATCGACGTGCCCCTGCCGTTCACCGGCACCGACCCGATCTCCGGCGACGACAAGGCGATCCAGGTGCAGGCCCCGTCGGTGGGCTGCGACCCGCTGGCCGACGGGCCCGACCCGGGCAACGAGCCCGACTACTCGATCCTGAACTGCGCCCGGGTCCAGCTCGACGTCGGCTACGGGGAGCTGGCGATCGGCGTCGACCAGCTGCTGAACGGTCCGAGCGACCCCGACGGCATCGCGGTGGGCGGCGCCATCATCGAGAGCAGCGGGAACGGCGACGGCACCGGTCTCACCATCAACCTCAACGGCACCCAGACCCAGCTGACCGATGCGCTCGCCACGCTGGTCTGGACCCCGCCGAGCGGGTTCGAGGACGCGAGCAACCCGGTTCGCTACCTCGGGATCGTGGTGGTCGACGGGAACTCGAGCGACTCGGTCTCCAAGGACGTCGAGCTGCGGGTGGAGGGGATCAACGAGATCCCGAGCCTCACCGTGGGCGCCGATCGGAACGTGGCGGCGAACAGCACCACCGACATCCCGGCGGTGGCCCCGCCGGTGAACACCAACGGCGACTTCTTCATGACCGACTCCGACCTGGACCAGGGCGAGATCGGCGACCAGGCGCTGCTCATCATGTTCACCACGTGCGGCCAGTACTCGCTGCGCGGCGGGTCGCTCACGATCGAGAACGACCTCAAGAACCTGCTCACCGTGGCGGGCGGGCTCGATCCGAACGTGGCCGATGCGGTCATCGCCGCCCTGCCACCCGAGGTCACCAGCCTGCCGCTGGCCACCAGCTCGCCCAGCACGCCCAAGGTGGCGATGGCGGCGCTGGGCGATCTGGACGAGGTGAACTACGCCCTCTCGCAGGTGAGCTTCTACGCACCGGCCAGCGCCGGGGCCTGCCAGCTGTTCACGATCGTGTCCGACCTCGGCAACAACGGCATGCCGCTGCAGTACGTGGGCTCGCCCATCGGCGGTGCCGACCAGCCCCAGCCCGGCTACGAGGTGCCGCTGATCATCCCCCAGATCGGGATCACCACCTTCACCGTGGACGGCGGCGCCGTCCTCAGCGTGCCCGCCACCCTCGACGTGAACGAGGGCGACGCCCTCCAGATCCCGCTGAGCATCTCCTCGGCGAACCACCCGGCGTTCGACGTCTCGCTCAACGCCGCCGACATCACCGCCACCAGCGGTGCCGATTACGACCCGCCCGCCAGCCCGGCCACGTACCCGCAGAACGCCGCCGGGCCGGTGAACGTGGCGCTGTCGACCAAGACCGACGCCGACGTCGAGGGCGACGAGACGCTCACCGTCAGCATCGACATCCTCGGGCAGGTGCCGGGGGTGATCGTCGGCAACGAGACGGTGACCATCACCATCCACGACACCACGGCCACCACCACCTCGTCGTCGAGCACCTCCTCGTCGAGCTCGTCGACATCGAGTTCATCGACCTCCAGCTCGTCGACCTCCAGC
>JAGQSL010000333.1 GCA_020439525.1 Acidimicrobiales bacterium
GGCGAGATCCACCGATCGGTCAGGTTTCGTCGCCGGTGTCCTTCGAGTGCTCGCCCGGAGCGTCGAGGTTCTCGTCCGCTTCGGTGGGCTCGTCGCCCGTGTCCTTCGAGTGCTCGCCGGGGGCGTCGAGGTTCTCGTTCTCCTCGGTGGGGCCGTCGCGGGTGATGTCGTCGTCAGACATATTGGTCATGGCGACCCCTACCCGGAGCCGTCGGCGCGCACACCCCGCGACCGTGGATGGTGCGCTCGTCACCCGGTCGTGTGAGATCGGCCTCCTTCGGGCACTGGGACATCGACGCCTTCAAACGTCCGAGGGCTCGAACTTGGAGCCCTCCCCATGGTCGAACGCGACCGCACCAACGCCGTCCTGCACGAGTACTACGTCGGCGATGCCACGCTCGATGAAGCGCTGAGCGTCGTGTGCGACGCCGCCATCGACGAGGTCGGCCCGGCCGTGATGGCTGGGATCTCGATGACCGTCGATGGCCGCATCGGCACCTACATCTTCACCCACCCCGAGGTCGAGGAGGTCGACCGCCCCCAGTACGACACGGGTGACGGACCGTGCGTCCAGGCGTTCCGCACCGGCCGAACCGTCGTGGTCGAGTCCACCGTCCAGCCCACCCGCTTCCCCGCCTTCGCCGCGACCGCCGTGGCCCACGGCCTGCTGAGCGTGGTGTCGCTGCCGATGATCGCGGGTGGAGACGTGGTCGGGGCACTGAACCTCTACGCCACCACCGAGCGAGCCTTCTCCCCGCCGCTGGTCGTGGTGGGGGAGCGGTTCGCCAGCCAGGCCGCCTACCTGCTGGCCAACGTCCGGGCCTATTGGGACTCGCGGCTGCTGAGCGAGAACCTCGCGCAGGCGATGGCGTCTCGGGCGGCGATCGAGCAGGCGAAGGGGATCATCGTCTCCGCAACGGGGGTGACGCCCGAGGAGGCGTTCGAGCGCCTCGTGGAGCAGTCCCAGCACGAGAACGTCAAGGTGCGCGACCTCGCGGGACAGATCGTGCGGCGGGCGGTCCGATCTCGGCTCGAACCTGGGGGAGACGCCCCACCCGGCTCGCCGACCGACGACCTGCAGTAGTGTCGGCCCGTCCAGGTGCGGCCCGAGCTGCGCCGGCGCATCGTTCAACCCCAGCGGGCGCTCGGACCCCCAACGGGAGGCGCGCCGTGCCCGACCCTGGAGCGAGCGACGAGGCGATGGCATCGCTCTCGGCGCAGCTCGTCAGCGACAACTCGATCCACGCGACGCTCGTCCGGGTGTCCGAGCTCGCTCGACTGGGCGTCGGGCGGTCGGTCGAGGTGGGGGTCACCCTGGTGGTCGACGGGGTCACGGACACCCTCGTGTTCACCGACCCGGCCATCTCGGACATCGACCGTGCGCAGTACGAGGCCGGCGACGGCCCGGGCCTCGCGGCCATCCGCGAGGGCGAGCCGGTCCTCGTCGACTCCACCATCGCGTCGCGGCGCTTCCGCACCTTCTGCCGGGCGGCGGTCTCGCACGGGGTCGGGAGCGTGGCGTCGTTCCCGCTCGTGGCCGACGAGGCGCCCATCGGGTCGGTCAACCACTACGCACCGAGCGAAGCAGCCTTCGAGCCGGCCACCATCGAAGCCGCTGAGCGCTTCGCGCACCAGGCCTCCATCTTGGTGGCGAACGCGCAGGCGTACTGGGACGCCCGGTCGCGGAGCGAGCACCTGCGCCGAGCGATGGATTCGCGGGCGACCATCGAGCAGGCGAAGGGCATCATCATGGCCCGCACCGGCTGCGACGACGAAGGCGCCTTCGACCTGCTGCGGCAGCAATCGCAAGCGGAGAACCGCAAGCTGCGCGAGGTGGCCGAGGGCATCGTGCGACGTGCGGTGCGAACGAGTCGCTCGCCCGACCGCCTCGGCTGATCCACCCGAGTCGCGGTCGTCTCACGGGAGCCGCGGCGCTCGCCGAGCGCTCCCGTTGCCGCAACCCACGCTGACGTGCGGTGGCAACGGGAGCTCCCGGCGGCGGTCAAACGGCTCAGTCGTTGCCGGTGAGCTTGTCCTTCACCTTGTCGATGCCTTCCTTCACCTTGCCCGTGACCTGGTCGGCCTTGCCCTCGCGCTTGAGGTCGTCGTCGTCGGTGAGGTCGCCGGCGGCCTCCTTGGCCCGGCCCTTGAGGTCATCTGCGTTCGACATGGGGGTTCTCCTTGGTTGGACTCCCGCGCCGCTTCCCGTCACCGCCGCCGTCCAACCCACCCGAGCGGGTGAGCCCAGCCGCGTCCCGCCCATCTGGCGACGGCGGGTTGGGCGGTACCGTGGCGCCGGCGGGCCGAACGAGCTCGCGGAGGGGCGCCGGGTCATGGACGAACAGCAGCTGCAGGCCGCGGCGAGGGCCTACGTGTACGGCTACCCGCTCGTCTACAACCTCGACGAGCTGCGCAAGCTACCGGAGGGCCGCGCCGAGATCGGGCCGGGTGGCGTGGTGCCCTGGAACACCTTCACGTGCGCTCGCGAGCTGCTCGATCCGAGCGTGGCCTTCGTCAGCCCCAACAACGACACGCTCTACCTGGTGGCTGGTCTGGACCTCTCGGGTGGCCCGGTGCGACTCGAGGTCCCCGACACCGGGGAGCGCTACTACGTGCTCCAGTGCATCGACGCCTGGACGAACAACTTCGCCTACATCGGGCGTCGGGCCACGGGCACCGCCGCCGGCGCGTTCACCTTCGTGCCGCCGGGCTTCGCCGGCGAGGTCAAGGACGGTTCCACGGTCGTGCACGCCCCCACCTCGCTGGTGGCGATCGTCGGGCGGATCCAGGTCGACGGGCCCGAGGACCTGCCCGCGGTGCACGACCTGCAGGACCGGTTCGTCCTCACGCCGCTCCATCCGGACTCGGCGCTCGACGGGATCCCGGCACCGGACCCGAGGGTGCCCGACGAGCTGCGATGGTGGGAGCGCTTCCGGGTCGCCCTGGCGGCCTACCCGCCTCCGCCGGGCGATGCTCCGTTCCTCGAGGTGCTCGCCCGACTCGGCCTGACCGGAGACCCGTCGCCCTACGTCGATGCCGGGGCGGAGCTGACCGAGCTCCTCGTCGCCGGCCTCGACGCGGGGCGCGCCATGGTCGAGCGGGTGATCGCGGACGCCGGGCGCAGCGGTGGCTGGTCGAGTGCGATGCACTACTTCGACTACAACCTCGACCACTTCGAGGTTGGCACGATCGATGCGCCCGAGTGGCGGTGCGCTGACCGGTCCACCGCCGCGATGACCCGGGCGGTGGCGGCCCGGGCGGGGCTCTGGGGCAACCACGGCTACGAGGCGTTCTACGCGGTGGTCTACGCCGACGCCGATGGCGAGCTCCTCGACTCGGCCCACGACTACGAGCTGCGGCTCGCCCCGCCCCCGCCCGTGGATGCGTTCTGGTCGCTCACCATGTACGACGATCGCGACTACTACCTGGTCGAGAACCCGATCGACCGGTACTCCATCGGTGACCGGACGCCGGGGCTGGTGGTGGGCGATGACGGCTCGATCACCCTGTACCTGCAGCGCACCTCGCCCGGCCCCGACCGGGAGGCGAACTGGCTGCCGACGCCCGCCGCGGGTGGATTCCGGCCGATGCTGCGGGCCTACGAGCCTGGCGCCGCCATCCGCGATGGCTCGTACCGGTTGCCCGACATCGTCCGGACCGACCGGTGAGCGACGACTACTGCTACCTCACCACCACCGGGCGCCGGTCCGGTCGGCTCCACCGCATCGAGATCTGGTACGCCGCCGACGATGCCCACCTCTACCTGCTCGCCGGCGGGGGGACGGGCGCCGATTGGGTGCGCAACCTCCTCGCCGACCCGGCCGTCACCGTCGAGGTGGGCGGCGCGATCCACGCGGCTCGGGCCCGGGTGCTCGACGACGGTCCCGAGGCCGAGCGAGCGAGAACGCTGGTGTTCGCCAAGTACCAGCCGCGCAACGACGGGGACCTCAGCGGCTGGCGCTCGGCGGCGCTGCCGATCGCGCTCGACCTCGCTCCGGGCCCCACGGCGGGCTGAGGTCGCGCCCTTTCCTCCCCTCAGGCCTGGCGGTGCGACGGCACGTCGAAGCTCACCTCGGTGCCGGCCATCGACGGCCGCACCCGGAGGCTCCCCTCGCTGACGCCGTCGATGATGGCGAGGCCGTAGCCGTCACCGACCGGGAGCACGGGACGAATCCAGCGGCCCTGGTCGTGCACGGCCACGTGGACGTGGTCGCCGGCGTCGTCGACGCGAACGGTTGCCCGTCCACCCGGCGGCGTGCCGTGCTCCACGGCGTTCATCGACGCCTCGCTGACCCCGAGGAGCAGGTCCTCGAGGGCCTCGTCGGGCAGCGGCCGACCGGCCAGCCAACCGCGGATGGTGGCGCGCAGGGCGGCGAGCTCGTCGAGCGTGGTGATCGTTCGTTCCAGGCGTCGGGGCTCCTCGCCGAGCAGAGGGTGCGCCGTCGCCCAAGAGCCGGGCTGCATGGGGCTCCTCGGTGCTGATCGGGGGTGGTCACCACAGCGGTTCCCCGGAGCCGCCGGACGAAACCACCTCGTTCGGGCGGTTCGTGCGGTGCGGCGATCGGGCAGTGACGCTCCATGAGCGCAACCGTCTTGTGGATCATCGCCGCCATCCTCGTGATCGTCGGCATCGTGCAGCTGCTGCAAGGGCAGATCCTCTTCGGGATCGTCCTGATCGTCGTCGGCGCCCTCGTCGGCCCCGGTGGGGTGTCGATCTTCAACCGCAACGGCTGACGGGCCTCGCCCGGTGCGCCCATCGGCCACGATGGGGCGATGACCGACGAACCGTGGCTCGGCGACGCCTCGTCGCTCGTCGACGCCTACCGCCGCGGCGAGCGATCGCCCAGCGAGGAGCTGGCGGCCACGTTCGCCGCCATCGACCGATCGACGCTGCACGCGTTCACCTACCTCGACCGTGAACGGGCCGAGGCGGCCGCCGCGCGCGCCGACGTGGCCCTGCCCTTCGGCGGCGTGCCGATCGGCGTGAAGGAGCTCACGCCGATGGCGGGCTGGCCCGACACGGACGCTTCGCTCGTGTTCGCCTCTCGGCGGGCCACGACCACCTCCCACCACCTCCAGCGCCTGCTCGAGCGCGGTGGCGTGGTGCCCGTGGGCCAGACGGCCGCGAGCGAGTTCGGCGGGCTGAACGTGAGCGTCACCAAGCTCAACGGCGTCACCCACAACCCGTGGCGACCGGGGCGCACCGCCGGTGGCTCGTCGGGCGGCTCCGCAGCCGCGGTCGCGGGTGGCCTGGTCTCGCTGGCCACCGGAGGCGACGGCGGCGGATCGATCCGCATCCCCGCCGCGTACAACGGCCTCGTCGGCATGAAGGGCACGTTCGGGCGCATCACCCGTGGACCTCGGCCCTACATGCGGCCCAACACCGTCGTCTCCGGATGCCTGGCTCGCTCGGTGCGCGACGTCGCCCGCTACTACGACGCAGTGGCCGGCTACGACCGCTGGGACCCGGGATCGCTGCCGGCGCACGGTCGCTTCGAGGCCGAGCTCGGCTCCCACGACCTGCGGGGCCTGCGGGTCGCTGTGGTGCCCGCCCTGGGAGGCGCGGCCCTCGGCCCGGGGATGGAGGAGCACGTGCGCGAGCAGGCAGAGCTGCTCGTGGCCGAGACCGGCATGGTCCTGGTCGACCTCCCCGTCGAGCCGCCGAACCTGGCGGCGCAGTGGATGCTCGGCAACCTCGCCACCCTCCTCGCCGAGCTCGGCGATCGGTGGCCGCGCTGCGCGCCCCTCATGACCGACGAGATGGCGATCGGGCTCATGCTCAGCCAGTCGCTCTACAACCTGCACATGGCGGCGGCCGCGGAGGAGATCCGTGCCGAGGCGAACCAGGCGATGGCGCGGGCGTTCGACGAGGTCGACCTCATCGTGTGCGCCACCAACCCCGGCCCCGCGTTCGCCGCCGAAGCCGCCACGAGCAGCGATCAGGAGAGCTTCATCGACTGGGCCACGTCGTCGTCCGCGGCGCGGGTCGGGTTCCGCGGGCTGCTGTTCGGCACGCGGGTGGCCGGCGCGGTCTCGCCGAAGCTGCCGTCGAAGCTCGTCACGATGGTGACCGAGCGGTTCCCCGACCTGGTGAAAATGGGCGCGCTCACCATCATCTCGAACGTGTACGGCAACCCGGCGGTGTCGATCCCCTCGGGGACGATCGACGGTCTCCCGGTGGGCATCCAGGTGCTGGCCGAGCACCACCGCGACGGCCTGCTGCTCGACGTGGCCCGCGCCGTGGAGCGGGCCCGACCGTGGCCCCTCGTCGCGCCCGGGGTGGCCGCCCCCTCCTAGCCGCCGCCTCGACCGCGGCCCGGCGCCCGGTCGCGAGCCCTGTGGCACCATGCGCCGATGCACTTCGACGAGGCCGTGGCGTCCGTCCGCGCCGGGGGCGATCCGGCCGAGATCGCCCGAGCGGTGGTCGGCGCCATGGCCCCCGAGGAGCGGCTCGGGTGCCTCGACGGCGACGGTCCCATCTGGGCCGGGCTCGCCTTCTTCGGCGAGGGCGGCTACCACCGGGCCACGTGCGATGCCGCCGCGGTCGAGCGCCTCGGGTTCCCGGGCGTCCGCTTCGCCGACGGTCCCCGCGGCTGCGTGATCGGCAACGCCACGGCGTTCCCCGTCGCCATGGCCCGTGGTGCCGCCTGGGACCCCGACCTCGAGGAGCGCGTCGGCGACGCCATCGGCCGCGAGCTGCGGGCCTCGGGCGCCGACCTCACGGGCGCGGTGTGCGTGAACGTGCTGCGCCACCCGGGTTGGGGCCGGGCCCAGGAGACCTACGGCGAGGACCCGTTCCACATCGGTGAGCTGGGCGCGGCGTTCACGCGAGGCCTTCAGCGCCACGTCCTCGCCTGCGTGAAGCACTTCGCCTGCAACTCGATGGAGGAGGCGCGGTTCCGCGTCGATGTCGAGGTCGACGAGGTGGCCCTCCACGAGGTGTACCTGCCGCACTTCCGTCGCATCGTCGAGGAGGGGGTCGCGTCGGTGATGACCGCGTACAACTCGGTGGAGGGCGAGTGGTGCGGGGAGAGCACGATGCTGCTCGCCGACGTGCTCCGCGGCGAGTGGGGCTTCGAGGGCTTCGTCATCAGCGACTTCATCTTCGGGATCCGCGACGCGGCTCGGTCGCTGCGCGCCGGGCTCGACATCGAGATGCCCTACCGGATGGTCCGCGCCCAGCACCTGGCCGGAGCGCTGGAGGCGGGGGAGGCGTCGTGGGACGACGTCGATCGCGCCGTCGAGCGGATCGTGGCCACCCGCCTCCGGTTCGACGACGTGCTCGCGACGGAGCCGCCGTCCGTGTCGGCGATCGGTTCGCCCGAGCATCGGGCGCTGGCGCGCGAGGTGGCGGCCCGCTCGGTGGTGCTCCTCCGGAACGAGCCGGTCGGCAGCGATGTCCTGCTCCCGCTGGCGCCGGGAACCCGGATCGCCGCCATCGGGTCGCTCGCCGATCGGGTGAACCTCGGCGACGGTGGGTCGAGCGACGTGTGGGACCTCGAGTGCCGCACGGTCGTCGACGGGCTGCGCGGGCGCTTCGACGAGGTCGTCCACGACGACGGTGTCGACCCGCTGCGCGCCGCGGCGACCGCGGCCGACGCCGACATCGCCGTGGTGGTCGTCGGGTTCACCCACCTCGATGAGGGCGAGTACATCGGGGCGGCCGATCCCGCGCTGGCGGCGCTGTTCCCTCCGGCCGACGACCCTGCCGACGTCGCCGCCTTCCGGGCGAGGATCGACGCGCTGGCGCCCGTGGCCCGCCCGGCACACCACGACGAGCGGCCCACCGGCTTCAGCGAGGGCGGCGACCGTCGCAACCTGCGCCTGGCCGCCGGCGACGTGGCGCTCATCCGCGCCGTCGCCGCCGCCAACCCCCGAACGGTCGTGGTCGTCCAGGCCGGCAGCGCCGTGGTGGTGGACGAGTGGGTCGACGCCGTGCCGGCGGTCGTCCAGGCCTGGTACGGCGGGTGCGAGGCCGGGCCCGGGCTGGCCGACGTGCTGTCGGGCGACGTGGTGCCGTCGGGGCGGCTGCCGTTCTCGGTGCCCCACGACGACGCCGACCTCCCCGCCTTCGACCCCGATGCCTCCTCGTTCCGCTACGACCGTTGGCACGGATGGCGGCACCTCGGCCAGCAGGGCACCCCGGCCGCGTTCCCGTTCGGCTTCGGCCTGACCTACACGACCTTCGAGGTGCGAGCAGTGCAGGTCGACGTCGCCGAGGACGGGATCGAGGTGCGGGCCACGGTGGCCAACACCGGCGAGCGCGACGCCGCCGACGTGCTGCAGGTCTACGCGGTGCTGCCCGATGCCGATCGGCCCCCTCGGCTCGTCGGGTTCGTGCGGGTGGAGGTGGCCGCCGGCGAGGGCGAGGCCGTCGCGATGCAGGTTCCCCTCGACCGCCTGGCGACGCGCGACGCGTCGGTGCACGCGTGGCGCCCGGCGACCGGTCGCCACGAGCTGGTGGTCGGCCGCTTCGCCGGTGACCCGGCGAGCGTCGTGGTGCCCGTCGAGCTCTGAGCGGGCCGGGTCCGATCGCCCCGGTCAGTTCGACCGGTGCAGCACCTGGTCGCACCGGACGGGCGGGGCCTGCCAGCGGGGGTCGGCGATCGTGTCGACCTCATCGACCTCGTGGATGAGGTGCTCGAGGCCCGTGATGGCGAGGAGGCGATCGACGGGTGGACGCACGCCGACGAGGACGAAGGCGCGCCGTCGGCCCCGTGCCCGCCGTTCGATGTCGCCCACCACGTGGCAGAGCGACGCATCGCCGAAGGAGACGGCGGCGAGGTCGACGACCAGGGCGCCCCGGTGGGAGGCGAGCAGGGCGTCGAGCAGCATCTGCGCGGGGTCGATCCGCGGTCGAGATCGCCGGCGAAGTGCACGGTGCACCGTCCGCCGTGGACCTCCGCTCGCGCTTCGAGGTCGGGGCTGAGTGAGAGCCAGGTCATGTCGTGCTCCAAGGAGCTCGGCGGCCGTGGGCTCGACCGCCTTCGACCATAGGAACCGGACACGCTCGGGGCAAGGGCAACCTCGCCTCACCCCTCACGCATGCGGCGGGCTCATCCGGGGGACGGGCGCTCCGCGCTCGCCGCCGCCGCATCGGCCGCCTCGTCGGGCTCGATCGGGTGCATGGCGATGTCGAGCGCCGACCAGATCGTGCGAGCGAACGGGTAGAAGAGCACCGGCAGGACGACGGCGAGCACCAGTCCGATGCCGAGCGGGGCGGCGATCCCGGCGTCGGGCCGCTGCACCTTCCACACCATGAACGCCATCAGCAGCACGAAGAGGAACCCCTCGGTGATGGCGAAGTTGATCAGGTAGGCGCCCGTGAAGAAGCCCGGCTCGCGCTCGAACCGCAGGCCACAGCGCGGGCAGCGCTCCGCCATCTGGAACCAGCCCCGGTAGAGGTGGCCGGCGCCGCAGTTGGGGCAGCGCTTGGTGGCGCCCCGGCGCAGGAGCGTGCCCACCGTCGGCGCCGGCGTCGCTTCGTCGCTCCCCACGGGATCCTCCTCCGCGCCGCACCCGACGGCGCTCGGCCACCCTCCCACGTGGCGTGGGCCGGGGCCGAACCGAGGAGGATCAGAGCCCGAGGTCGTCCATCAGGGCGCGGACGTGGCGCTCGACCTCGTCGCGGATCGGCCGGACCGCCTCGATGCCCTGGCCCGCAGGATCGTCGAGAGGCCAGTCCTCGTAGCGGACGCCGGGGATGAAGGGGCAGGTGTCGCCGCAGCCCATGGTCACGACCACATCGGCGCGGCGCAGGCCGTCCTCGGTCCAGCGCTGCGGCTGGGCGCCGGCGATGTCGATGCCGACCTCGGCCATCGCCGCGACCGCCACCGGGTTCACCGACGATGCCGGCTCGGAGCCGCCCGACCACGCCTCGGCTCGGTCGCCGGCGAGGTGGCGCAGGAAGCCGAGGGCCATCTGGGAGCGCCCGGCGTTGTGGACGCACAGGAACACGACGTGGGGGATGCGATCGGTCACGAGGGACCTCCTCGGGTCGGGTCGAGGTGGTCGACGACCAGCTCGGTGCCCTGGGGCTGGTGGAAGGTGAAGCCGGCGAGCAGGAGCGCGAGCGTCCCGCCGACGGCTTGGGCGGCGACGAACGCGGGGACCGATGACGGCGCGATGCCGGCGAACGTGTCGGTGAGCGCCCGTCCGATGGTGATCGCCGGGTTGGCGAAGCTGGTGGAGCTGGTGAACCAGTACGCCGCCGCGATGTAGCCGGCGACGGCGTAGGCGGCCTGATGGGCTCGGCCGCTGCGGACCACCCCCAGGATCACCAGCAGGAGCCCGGCCGTGGCGACGACCTCGGCCACCCAGAGCGGGGTGCCGCTGCGCTCGTGGGTGGAGGTGGTCACCGCCGGAAGGTCGAACATGACGTTGGCCACGACCGTGCCGAGGCACGCACCGGCGACCTGGACGGCGGCGTAGGCGGCGCCCTCGCGGCGGGGCAGGCCGCCGAGCGCGACCTCGGCCGCGGTGACCACGGGGTTGAGGTGGGCGCCCGACACCCAGCCGAACGCCAGGATCAGCGCCACCAGGACGGCGCCGGTGGCGGTGGAGTTCACGAGGAGCTGGAGCGCTCGGTCGTCGGTCAGCCGCTCGGCCATGATCCCGGAGCCGACGACGACGGCCGCGAGCATCGCGGTCGCCGTTCCCTCGGCCACCAGGCGGCGCGGGAGCGTGGGGCTCAACCGGCGTCCGCTCGGCGTCCGAGCACGACGGTCTCGGCGCTTGGTGCGCAGCAGACCGCCTCGTCGTCGCTGGCGTCGCCGCCGATGGTGTCGGCGTCACCGGTCTTCACGTACCACTCCCAGCGGGCACCGTCGGGATCGGTCACCCACGTCTCCACCTTCGAGGCGAAGCAGCAGATGGTGTCGTCGATGCCGGTGGTGGCGAGGCCCTCGGCGGCGAGGCGCGACTCGGCGGCCACCACCTCCTCGGCGGACTCGGTCTCCACGCCGAGGTGGTTCAGCGTTCCGCCCTCGGTGGCCTCGAAGATGACGAGCTTGAGCGGCGGCTCGGCGATCTCCCAGTTGGCGTAGCCCTCGCGAACCTTGGCCGGCGGGGTGGCGAACAGCTTCGAGTAGAACGCGATGCTCTCCTCGAGGTCGGTGACGTTCAGGGCGAGTTGCAGGCGGCTCACGGGGACCTCCGATAGATTCAGACCCGTCGATGCGAGATCCTGCGTCATAGATCGAAGGTTGTCAATGTCTGATGCGAAGGCGAGCGAGGCGGAGGTCGACCCGTGCTGCTCGGGCGCACCCGTCGCCGCGATCGACGAGGACGACGCCACCCAGCTCGCCTCGGTGTTCGCCGCGCTGGCCGATCCGGTGCGCCTGCGGCTCTACGACCTGGTCTGCGCCGCCGGGGAGATCTGCTCGTGCGACCTGCAGGAGCCGCTCGGCCGCTCCCAGCCGACGATCAGCCACCACACCAAGATCCTCGCCGACGCCGGGCTGATCACCGGCGAGAAGCGCGGGCGCTGGGTGTGGTGGTCGGCCGTCCCGGGCCGGCTGGCCGGTGCGACCGACGCCCTGCAGGCGGTGCGCGCCCGCTGACCTACGCGGGCGGCTCGAGCACGAAGAGCGGGATCTGCCGGTCGGTGGCGGCCTGGTACGCGTCGTAGTCGGGCCAGACGGCCGTGGCGCGCACCCACCACGCGGCCTTCTCGTCGCCGTCGACCTCGCGCACCGCGAGGTCGTGGCGCTGGGGGCCGTCTTGGATGCGGGCCACCGGGTTGGCGCGGAGGTTGTGCACCCACTGCGGGTGCGTGGGGGCGCCGCCCATCGAGCCGATCACCGCATAGCGACCCTCGCCGTCGGTGACGCGCACGAGCGGCGTCTTGCGGACCTTGCCCGTCGAGGCGCCGAGGGTCCACAGCACCATCCAGTCGTCGCCCACCAGCCCGCTGCGCTCGGTGCCGTCGCTGGCTTCGTAGCGGGCCACCTCCTCGGCGATGGGCGCCCACGGGCTGGGCTCGTACTCGGCATCGAAGGCGGACATCGCAGGCTCCTCGGTGGTAGGTGCGACCACGATGGCACGGACGCGCTCGGTGCCGCGCCAGCGCTGACCACCCGACGTTCTGTGCGCGTTCGGTGCGTTGGTGGCCCGCGATCTGGGTGGAGAACGCCGGGCCGAGGGGGAAGGGGGGTTCTGTGCTCGTTCGGTGCGTTGGTGGCGCGCGATCTGGGTGGAGAACGCCGGGCTGCGGGGGTGGCCCGCCGCAGGGTCGGGTACCGGGAGGACCCGACCCGCGCGGCTCGTCGTCCGAGCCGAGGAGGCCCGCATGACCGAGATCACCGCCCGCTCCGGGCTGCTCAGCCGCACCCAGCTCCACGTGGAGGACACCGGCGGACCCGGTCGCCCCGTGGTGCTGGTCCACGGCTGGCCGCTGTCGTCGGAGGCGTGGTCCGAGCAGGTGCCCGCCCTCCGAGCCGTCGGGTTCCGAGCCATCGCCTACGACCGTCGAGGCTTCGGGCGCAGCCAGTCGCCCTCGCGCGGCTACGACTACGACCACCTCGCCGACGACCTCGACGCCGTGCTCGACGAACTGGAGCTCACCGACGTGACCCTCGTGGGCTTCTCGATGGGCGGTGGCGAGGTGGCGCGCTACCTCGAGCGCCACGGGCCCGACCGGGTCCGCAGCGTCGTGTTCGCCTCCTCGGTGACGCCCTACCTCCTCCAGACCGCGGACAACCCGGAGGGCCCGCTCACCCGGGAGCAGGCCGGCACGTACGCCCAGCAGCTGAAGGACGACCGCCACACCTTCTACGACCAGTTCACGACCCAGTTCTTCTCCGTCGACGGTGAGCTGGCGGTCACCGAGGAGCAGCGCAAGAGCGCGCTCGTCCTCTGCGAGCAGGCCGATGCGACGGCGGCCGAGCAGACCCTGGCGGCGTGGGCGATGACCGACTTCCGCGCGGACCTCACCGCGGTGCACGTGCCGACGCTGGTGATCCACGGCGACAGCGACGCGCTCGTCCCGTTCGAGGGGTCGGGCCGTCGCACCCACGAGGAGATCGCCGACAGCGAGATCGCCTTGCTGCGCGGGGCGCCGCACGGGTGCAACGTGAGCCACGCCGCCGACTTCAACGTGGCGCTGCTCGACTTCGCCGCCCGAGCCGGGTAGTACCGCGCGGCGTTCGCTACGGTGCGCGCATGGGGGAGGTCGCCGCGGCACCGATCGGACCAGGGTCGATCCTGTGGCAGGTGGCCGGCGACCCGCGCAGCCTGCTCCCGGGGACCGCCGCGGGGATCATGCAGCTGATGCTCCCCGGCCTCGGCGCCGGCGTCACCGACCACTCGAACTTCTTCGACGACCCGTTCGATCGGATCTTCCGGTCCATCCCGCCGATCTGGCGCAGCATCTTCTCCGACGATGACGAGGGCGCCGAGGTCGGGCGGACGATCCGTCGGTTCCACGACCACGTCAAGGGCACCGACGAGCAGGGCCGCCGCTACCACGCCCTCGACCCCGACGTCTTCTGGTGGGCGCACGCCACCTTCACCTGGGAGTTCCTGCGCGCCCGGGAGCTGTACTTCCCGGTGCCGCTGCGCCGGGCCGAGCGCGAGCAGCTCTACGCCGAGACGGTCACCTGGTATCGGCGCTACGGCGTCAGCGACCGGCCGGTGCCGCCGACGCTCGAGGCGTTCCGGGCTCGCTTCGACGAGATCTGCCGCAACCAGCTGGAGCTGACCCCGGCGGTGCAGTGGGTGCTCGATCCGTCGGCCAACCCGAGCGCGCGCGCCCAGCGCACCCACCTCCCGGGACCGCTGTCGGTGCTCGACGGGGTGGCCACCCACCTCGGGGCGGAGGCGGTCCGGGTGCTGGTCTACGGCGCGATGCCCGACATCGTCCGGCGCCGGTTCGGCTTCCGGTGGACCCACCGCGACCGGTTGGCCTTCCTCCAGCTGTGCGCCGCGCTGCGCGCGTCGGGCCCGCTGGTCGCGCGGGGCAAGCTCGACGGCCTGTGGCCCGAGGGCACCCCGCACCTCGACCCGCAGGGGAGCGGGATGGTGGTGATCGCCGGTCCGAGCCGCCGCCAGCGAGCTGGTGCGGGACGGTCGACGTGAACCCGATCGGTGAGCTGCTGCCCAGCGACGAGCTGTTCTGCCACCAGACCACCGAGACGTTCGCGACCGTGGCCACGAGCGATCCGGCGTGGACCGAGAAGGTGTGCGCCATGGCGATGGCGCGCGACGGGAGCCTCCAGATCGGGTTCGGTCTCGGCAAGTACACGAACCGCAACGTGATGGACGGGTACGCCGCGCTCAGCCGAGGCCCCGAGCAGCTCACCGTCCGGGCCAGCCGCCGGCTCGCACCGCAGCCCGAGATCACCACGGTCGGCCCGATCCGCTACGAGGTGCTCGAGCCCATGCGGGCCGTGCGGTTCGTGCTCGAGCCCAACGACGTGCTGCCCGTCTCGTTCGACTGGACCTTCCGTGCCGAGCTCCCCGCCTTCCCCGAGGAGCGCACGCACCTGCGCGCGGCGTACCGGGTGATGGCCGAGCTCGTCCGCTACCACCAGATCGGGGTGCCCGAGGGGTGGATCGAGCTCGACGGCGAGCGCCACGAGCTGTCGCCCGAGACGTGGGTGTCGACGCGGGACCACTCGTGGGGCGTCCGCTACGACGTGGGCGTGCCCCCGGTCGACGTGGAGGGCGCCGTCACCGAGATCCCCGCCGGCGTCGGGTTCATGATGCTGTGGGCCCCGATCCTGATGGAGCGCCCCGACGGCTCCCGCTACGGGCTGCACCTCCACCTGACGCGCTACGCCATGCCCGGCTTCGACCAGACCTCGGTGACCGCGGGCGTCGAGCACCCCGACGGCCGTCGCGAGCCGATCGTCGGGCTCGTCCCCGACCTGCGCTTCGACCCGGAGAACCGGCGGCTGCTCGGCGGCTCGCTCCTCGCCCGGATGGAGGACGGCACCGACCGGCCCCTCCAGCTCGAGGTGCTCGACGACACCGGCGTGCACCTGGGCGCCGGCCTCTACTTCGGCTTCGACGGCCACCACCACGGCGAGTTCCGAGGGGAGCTCCACACCGACGGCGAGCGGATCGCCGACTGCCGCCCGAATGCGACCGCCCAGCGGCTCCACCAGATCCGCGACACGGTCGTGCGGGTCACCGATCCCGTCGGCGGCGGGGTGGGGGTCGGCAACTGCCAGCCGATCGTGGCCGGGCCCTGGCCCGAGCTCGGGCTGGCCGACGAGGGCTGGCTGTAGCGACGGCCATCGCCGATCGGTCGGGAGTCACCTCGTACCATCGGCCGAGGTGGCCGGGGGCGCCGCCGAGACGAGGTGATCATGGCCGGGCCGGAGATCGAAGCGCCGAAGGGCGACCGCACGAGCGACGATCCGATGCTGCGGATCGAGTGGCAGCTCAACGCCATGCGCCAGGCGCTCAACTTCCTCGCCATCGTCACCGCGATCGGCATCCTCCTCGGCATGGTGGGGATCCTCGCCGGCTGACCGGCCTCCGCTCCGTGGGCCAGGATGCGCCCATGGCCGACTGGTTCGAGATCACCCGCCGCAACGCCCGCAGCGTCCAGACCACGATCGGGTGGATCTTCTGGGACCCCGGTGCGGTGGCCCGCTACCAGCAGCTCGGCCTCCCCGAGGGGTTCGCCGGGCCGCTCGGCTACATCGGGTCGCGCTGCGCCCCGTTCGCCGGCGCCGGGCGCGAGGCGGTGATCGCCAGCTTCGGCACCATCAGCCCCCTCGGCATCCGCGCCGTGTTCGACCTGATGGGCACCCGGGAGCGGTTCGCTGAGCTGTGGGCGGCGCGCGACGCGGCGGTGCTCGAGGGCCTCGCGGAGCACGCCCCCGACATCCTCGAACCGTTGGCCGAGCTCGGGCCCGAGCTGTGGCCGGTGGTCGAGCAGCTGCCCACGATCGGCCGCCCGCTGTACGCCGCCCACCTCGAGGTGGCTCGGCCCGACGACCCGGTGCTGTCGGGCTGGCACGCCATCAACTGCGTGCGGGAGTGGCGGGGCGACACGCACTGGGCCCTCGTGGTGGCGGCCGGGCTGTCGTCGCCCGAGGCCTCGATCCTCCACAACGCGTGGCTCGGCTACGAGGCCGACTGGCTGGCGCGGTCGCGGGGCGCCACCGAGGACGAGATCGAGGCGGGCTGGGCGTCGCTCACCGCCCGGGGCCTGGCCGCCGATCGCGAGGTCACCGAGGAGGGGATCGCCCTGCGCCAGCAGATCGAAGACGACACCGACCGTCGCACCACCCGGCCGTGGGAGCTGCTCGGCGAGGCCCGGTCGCACTGGTTCGCCGAAGCGTTCGAGCCCCCGTGCGAGCGCCTCCTCGAGCGCGTCGACGTCACCGCCGGCCCCAACTACCAACCGGCGTCGCGCCTGCGCTGAGCGCGCCCGCCGTCGCTGACGCGTTCTCTGCGTCGATGGCGCGCTGGTGGCGCGTGTTCGGGGTGGAGAACGCCGGGTGGTGGGGGGCGTGGGTTCTCTGCGTCGATGGCGCGCTGG
>JAGQSL010000334.1 GCA_020439525.1 Acidimicrobiales bacterium
ACTACCGTGGCCCGGTCGTGAGCAAGGAGTCCTGCGTGTCCGCCATCCCCACCCGTCGTCGAGCCTTCCGTGCCGTGGTGGCCGGTGCGCTCTCGCTCGTGCTGCTCGCCGGTTGCACCTCCACCCAGCGCGATGCGAGCGACTACGACGGCACCGAGGACAACTTCCTCGAGGGGTGCGAGGCGCAGGCCAAGGCCGACGCCGATGTCGAGGGGGCCACGGTCATCGAGTCGCCGAAGGCGTGGTGCGCGTGCGTGTTCGACGCCATCAAGGCCGACGTCGACTTCGATCGGTTCAAGGAGGTCAACTCCGAGCTGCGCGACGCCGGGGGCCCGCTCCCCGACGACATCCAGAAGGCCTACGACTCCTGCGACCCGGGCGTGACCTCCGACGGCTGAGCGTCGCTCGCCGGTGCCGGCGCCGCCGGGGCGGCAGCCTTCTTCTTCTTGGGTGGCGGCGGGGTCATCACCTTCGGGAAGCCGATCGCGGTGTCGGGCCAGCGGTTGCGGCTGACGCGCGCGAGGCGGTCCATCAGGGCGATCGCTGCCGGGTCCTCCTCGGCCGGCTTCACCTCGACGAGGCCGGCCTTGATCATGCGGGTCATCACCTCGCGCCCGAGCTCGGTGCGCACCACGGTGAGGGTGTAGTCGTTGAACTTGCCGATGCCGCCGGTGGAGATGTCGGCGTGCTCGGCGGCGAAGTCGGGGCAGTGGTTGCAGCCCTCGCGGGTCCAGGCGTGGCACTCCTTCAGCGGCACCTCGTGGTACTCGCCGTCGTGGGTCCAGATCTGGAAGACGCCCTTGATGTTCATCTTCTTGATCTGCTCGCGCTTGATCCCGTACTTGGCGTCGAAGAGCTCGTCGAAGATCCGGTCGTCGAAGGTCTTCGAGCACAGGAGCCCGATGTTGAACTTCACCGGCTTGCCGACCTTGCCGATCTTGCGGGCCCACATCACGGGCGGCGACGACGTCTGGCAGCCCATGCCCACGAGCGCCAGGTCCTTCAGGCCCCGCTCGACCGCCTCGTCGTAGGCCAGCCAGTTGGCGCAGTAGGTGTAACGACTGCCCGCGGCGGCGAGGACCTCCTCGCGGTTGGTGGCCACGCCCGGCTTGGCCCGCCAGGTGGACCCGTCGCCCTCGAGGTAGCTGACGAGGGCACCGTCGATGTAGCCCTCGTCGAGGAGCCAGATGAGGATGGCCGACACCAGCCCGCCGTCCTGGCCCAGCTCGTGGACGTGGTCGTCGGCGGCGCGCACGAGCAGCACCTGCTCGCTGATGCCGGAGATCTCCTCCTTCTCGCGGAGCCGGCCGAAGAGGTGCTCGTCGGCGGTGGGCTCCCAGTCGCGAAAGCGCGGGCACGCCCGGGTGCACGAGGTGCAGCCCTTCTCGCCGTGCACGCAGTCCGCGAGGCCGAGCTCCTCCTCGAGGTGGAAGGGCTTGTAGCCACCCTCTCGGTGCTCGTAGCCGATCACGTCGTGCGGGCAGGAGATCACGCAGGCCGAGCATCCGGTGCAGAGCCCGGAGGTGATGACCTCCTCGTAGAGCTCCTTCCACTGGTGGGTCCAGCGGCCCTCCTCGCGGGCGAAGGACGGCTCGGGCGCGGGGGCGTCGCCGGCGGGGGCATCGGTGACCGTCATGGTCGGCATGGTAGGGGGTGGTCCCGCCGGTCGGTGCCGGCGTGGCCGCCGAGCCGAGATCGCCTGCAGATCGGGCGCCGGTGGGCCACCATGGGCCCATGACCGATGCCATCGCCGACGTGGCCGGCCTGCGGGCCCGCTACCGGGACCCCAGCGCGCTCGTGCTCAGCAAGGTGCAGACCGCGGTCTCGCCGGTCGCCGCCGAGTTCATCGCCCGCTCGCCGCTGTTCGTGCTGGCGACGAGCTCGCCGGCGGGCGCCGACGCCTCGCCCCGGGGTGGCCCGCCCGGGTTCGTGGCCGTGCTCGACGAGCACCGCCTGGCGTGGGGCGACCTGGCCGGCAACAACCTCCTCGACTCGTTCTCCAACATCGTCGAGCAGCCCCACGTCGGGCTGCTCTTCCTCGTCCCCGGCTCCGACGGCACGGTCCGGGTGAACGGCCGGGCATCCATCACCAGCGATGCCGAGGTGCTCGACGCCACCGGCATCGACGGTCGCCGGCCCAAGGTCGCCGTGGTCGTCGACGTGGACCAGTGCTACGTCCACTGCGCCAAGGCCTTCCGCCGCTCGGCGCTGTGGGACACCGCCTCGTGGCCGGCCCCCGAGCAGTTCCCGACGACGGGGCAGATCATCACCGACCAGCAGTCGCTCGACGCCGCGCTGGCGCCCGTGATCGACCAGGAGCTCGAGTCCAACTACGTGGCCACGATGTGGGACGGGGGCGGCGACGCGAGCTGACGTCGGCCGACGCCCCTCGCGGGTGGCGCGATCTTGACCCTCCGGTCAAGATGGGGCCATGGACCTGACCTACCCGCCCGAGGCCGAGGAGTTCCGCGTCGAGATCCGGACGTGGCTGGAGGAGAACCTGCCCGACGGCTGGTTCGACGAGGGCTTCGAGATGGACGCCGAGGAGAAGAAGGCGTTCAACGAGGCCTGGCCGGCGAAGCTCTACGGCGGCGGCTGGATCTGCGCCTCGTGGCCCACCGAGTACGGCGGCAAGGGCCTCTCCACCATGCAGAACGTCGTGCTCGCCGAGGAGTTCGCCCGGGCCAAGGCGCCGCTGCGCGCCGACTTCTTCGGCGACACCCTCGTGGGCCCCACGATCCTCCAGCACGGCACCGAGGAGCAGAAGAAGCACTTCCTGCCGAAGATCATGCAGGGGGAGATGGCCTGGTGCCAGGGCTTCTCCGAGCCCGACTCCGGCTCGGACCTGGCGTCGCTCAAGACCAGCGCCGTCCTCGACGGCGACGAGTGGGTCATCAACGGCCAGAAGGTGTGGACGACCCAGGCGCAGTTCGCCGACTACTGCTTCCTGCTCGCCCGCACCGATCCCCAGGCCCCCAAGCACAAGGGCATCTCGTACCTCCTGGTGCCGATGGACCAGCCCGGCATCGAGGTGCGCGGCATCGTCCAGCCCGACGGCACCGCCGAGTTCAACGAGGTCTTCTTCACCGACGCCCGCTGCCCGAAGGACAACGTGGTCGGCGGCCTCAACGACGGCTGGAAGGTGGCCAACTCCACGCTGAGCCACGAGCGGGGCATGTCGGCCACGACGGGCTACCGGCGCTTCCAGCAGGAGTACGAGCTGATGGTCGCCGAGGCGCAGCGGAACGGGCGGATCGACGATCCGCTCATCCGCCAGGGCCTCGCCCGCTACTACACGAAGGTCCAGATCCTGCGGATCAACGGGCTGCGCTCGCTCACCCAGACGCTCAACGGCACCAAGGACATGGGGGTGATCGCCCTCGGCCTCACCAACAAGATGTTCTGGTCCGAGATGCACCGCGACGCCATGGAGCTGGCGCTCGACATCTTCGGCACCGCCTCCCTGCTCGTCGACACCGCGCCCGAGGGCGGTTCGTGGCCGGCCGTGATGCGCGCCAAGGGCCGTGATGCGTACCGACCCAGCCCGATGATGTCGGCGTTCTTCTTCAGCCGCTCGGAGACCATCTGGGGCGGCACGGCCGAGATCCAGCGCAACATCGTGGGCGAGCGGTTCCTGGGCCTGCCGCGCGAGCCCAAGCCGGCCGAGCCCAAGGCGTAGGGCGCGCTCGCTGGCTCAGGTCAGCTCGATGCCGATCGAGCGGGCGAGGGTCACCGTCGCCCGCTCCGGCGCGACCCCGAGCTCGCCCAGCTGGCCGAGCGCGTCGCGCAGGGCGCGTCGCGCCCCGTCGAGGTCGTCGCGCTCGGCCCGGCTGCGGACCAGCAGCTGGTGGAGCCGCTCGGACCA
>JAGQSL010000335.1 GCA_020439525.1 Acidimicrobiales bacterium
TGTCGATCTTCTCGAGCTGGGTGGCCGCGCCGTACTCGGCCGTCATCACGTAGAGCGCGACGTCGCTGTGCTCGGTGATCTCGGTGTCGCTCTGCCCGATGCCCGAGGTCTCCACGATCACCAGGTCGAAGCCCGCCGCCCGGCACACGTCGATCGACTCGCGCACGTAGCGGGACAGCGCGAGGTTGCTCTGGCGGGTGGCCAGCGAGCGCATGAACACCCGCGGGTCGTCGATGGAGTTCATGCGGATGCGATCGCCCAGCAGCGCCCCGCCGGTGCGGCGCTTGGAGGGGTCGACCGAGATGATCGCCACCGTGCGCTCGGCGAAGTCGGCCAGGAAGCGGCGCACCAGCTCGTCGACCAGCGAGGACTTGCCCGAGCCGCCGGTGCCGGTGATCCCGAGCACCGGGACCGGTCGGGCCTCGGCCGCAGCGCGCAGCTCGGCCGTGAGCGTCGTGGGGAGGCGGTCGGCCTCGAGGGCGGTGATGACCCGGGCGAGGACGGCCTGGTCGCCGCCGAACAGCCCGTCGAGCGAGCTGGGCGCCTCGATCGACAGGTCCACGTCGCAGGCCTCGATGAGGGTGTTGATCATCTTCGGCAGGCCCATCGACTGGCCGTCGTGGGGGGAGAAGATGCGGCTGACGCCGTACGCCTCGAGCTCGTCGATCTCGGGCTTGACGATGACGCCACCACCGCCGCCGAAGACCTTCACGTGGCCGGCCCCCCGTTCGGCGAGCAGGTCGACCAGGTACCGGAAGTACTCGACGTGGCCGCCCTGGTAGGAGCTGACCGCCACGCCCTGCACGTCTTCCTGCACGCACGCCGTGACGACCTCGTCGACCGAGCGGTTGTGGCCCAGGTGGATCACCTCGGCGCCCTGGCGCTGCAGGATCCGCCGCATGATGTTGATCGACGCGTCGTGGCCGTCGAAGAGCGAGGCCGCGGTCACGAAGCGGACGGGGTGCGCGGGGACGTGCAGGTTGTCGTCGGTCACGGCCCGAGCCTAGGACTCGGCTTCGATCCCGCTTCCGATCGCCCCGGATGGTGTCGTGGGGGCGATCGCTCACCGCCGAGCCGGCGAGGCCGATAGGAGGACGGTGTCCGCCGTCCCGCTCGACGCGCCCGTGCCCCCGGGCCCTACCGGTGCTCCGCCCGTGATCGGGACCGCGCCGAAGCTCAACAAGCGCCAGCGCGTCGCGGCGGCTCGGATCGTCGAGGATGCGCCCTGTCGCCCGGTCCTCCTGCGGGCGGGCATCACCGGTCGGGCGCGGATGCCTCGGGCCAGCCTCGAGATCACCCGCCCCGACGGGTCCGTCGTGGGCCACGCGACCTTGATGAACACGTCGGCCGCCTTCGATCCGACGCCCCGCTGGTGGCTCGTGGGCGATCCCCAGCCCGGCGATCCGGTCGCCCTGGTCTCGGAGGGGCGGGGCCAGGTGCTCCTGCCGGGGGGTCGGCTCAAGGCGGGGCCGATGGTGGAGCCCGCGTGGTCGCCGCTGGCGGCCCGACTGCTCGGCTGGGCGTCCCCGCCGGGCGGCGGGGTGCCGGCGGGCGGGTGGGGCGAGGTGCTCGAGCACGGGAGGGGCGACCCGCACGACCCCGCCTTCCTCCGCGCCGTCGATCGGTTCCGCTTCGCCGCGGTCGCCCTGCCGGCGATCTTCTTCCTCGTGACCTTCGCCTTCCTGTTCGCCATCGGCCCGCTCGTCGAGGCCGGGGTGGCCGCTCCGGTGCTGCTGGTGCTCCCGGTGGCGGGCGGTGGGGCGATGGCGCTCTGGTCCGCGGTGTGCCGCCGTCGCCTCGTCGACGCCGCGGCGCGGATCGAGCCCGATGCGGCGCGCTGGGGCAAGGAGGTCGCCTTCACCCAGAGCTACTGGTCGGGGATGCGCAAGGATCCTGCCCCCTGGAGCGGCCCCCTCCCCCACGCCGCGGTCTGAGCCCGGCGTCGTCGGCGAGCGTCGGCGGCCTGGCCTAGCCTGCCGCCCGTGCGGGCCACGGGGGACGCTCGGCAGCGGGTGGTGCTGCTCACCGGACGGGCGCCGTCGCTTGCGGTGGTGCTCGCGGTCTGGTTCCTCGGCCTGCTCGGGTTCGGCTTGCTCACGGCGATGTCGATGGAGCTCGATCGAGGGACCTCGGCTCGGGCGACCGTGGTCTCGGTCGGCGGCGACGAGGCCCTGCTCCGGACCGATGACCCGCCGCTGGTGGACACGGTGGTCTGGGCCGGCGATGTGGCGCCGGGCGATGCCGTCGCCGTGCGCGTCGTGGATGGCGAGCTGCGCCAGCCGCCGCTGCTGCCGCTCGGCGCGGCAGCCTCGATCTTGGTCGTGGTGGCGATCGCCGGCCTCTGGTGGGTGTGGTGGGCGGCCCGCCTGCGGCGCCACCGTGGCCCGCAGCGACGCTCGCACGCGGCCGCCGAGGCGGGCGCACCGGCCCGGCCGGTCCGCGTCACCGCCGCGCTGGCCGCCGATGGGGGCGGTCCGCTCGTGTGGCTCCGCGTCGTCGACGCCACCGACGGCACGGAGCTGGGGTGGGCCCCCGCCCCGCTGGTCCTGCCGGCGTTCCACCCCTCGCTGGTCACGGTGCTCGTCGGCGATCCCGGCGGCCCGGTCGCGCTCGAGGACGAGGGTCGCCGCCGGCGCGTGCTGCTGGCGGCGCCTCTGCAGCCGCAGCCCCCGGCCTCGGCGGCGGGGGGCGCGGCGCTGGTGCGCTTGCTCGGTTGGGACGGTGCGCCCGCCAGCGGGGACCTCCCTGCAGCGCTGCTGGCCGCCGGCCGTCGGATCGGGCGGATCAGCGTCGCCATCCGTTGGCTGCAGCTCGCGGCGATCGGGGCGGCGATGCTCGCCATGGTGTCGGGGAACGTGGTGGTCGGGCTCGCCGCCGTCCTCGGCGCCTTCGCGCTCGCCGGGCCCATCGGGTCGCTCGTGCTCGTGCTCGCCCGCCCTCGAGCGCGATCGGACCTGGTGGCGGCCCGTCCGGAGCTCGCCGGGCTCGATCTGGACCTGGTCGCGATCGCAGCCGTCACCGCTCGGACGGCGCAGACGGCCTACGACGGCTCGCCGGCGGGAGGCGGGTCGCTGCTGGTCCGGACGCCGGTGCGGACCGTCCGCAGCGCGCTGGTCGCCGGTGCGATCCTCACCTCGTTCGGCGCGCTCCTCCTCGTGCGCGCGGTGGCGACCGCCGAGGTCGCCGACGATGGCACCCTCGACATCGGTGCCTTCCCCGCGATCGTCGCCACCTTCTTCCTGCTCGTGGGCGTCTTCGTGCTCGTGACGGCTGCTCGTGGGCGGCGGGTCGCGGCGGCCCACCGCGCCGCGCTCGACCTCCTCGCCACGAGCGCCTCGGGTCGGCCGGTCGCGATCGTCCCCCGCCTCGACGAGTCGTCCGCCCGCCAGGGGGTGGGTCTCGACGTGATGGCGGGTGGCCAGCTGCTCGGCCACCTCCGCCTGGCGTCCGTCGCCCACGGGTTCGACCCCGGCCAGCCCTACGTCCTGCTCGGCGAGGGGGCGATCGGATCCACCGTCGCCCTCGTCACGGCGGACCGCGAGAGCGTGCTGCTGCCGAGCACCCCCTTGCTCGCCGGACCGGCGCCGGTGGCCGGGTGGTCCGATGCGGTCTGCGGGGCGCTCGGCTGGACGCCGTCGATGTCGGCGACGGCGCTCGGGACGGCGCCGGCGGTCCTGCCCGTCGACGGCCGCGTCGCCGTCGGCGCCACCGGTCCTCACGTGCGCGACGACGCCGCCCTCGGTCAGCTCGCCTCGTCCCAGGCGAGCGCGGTGCGCTTCACCGGCCTCATCCTCGTCGGGATCTTCGTGGGGCTGTTCGCCGGGCTGCCCTCGCTCGTGATCCTCGGGCTCGCGGCGGTGGCCCTGATCGGCCTCTACGCCATCACCCGACGGGGCGAACGTCGAGCGGCGGAGGCGATGGCCGACGCGCCCGCCCCGGGCGCTCCGGGGCCGGTGGCACCCCCGCTCCCACCCGAGGCGGCGCGGGTGGTGAGCTCCCTCGGGGTGAACGTGGCCGAGCCCGTGGCCTACAACGGACCTCGCGGTCCGCTGCTCGATCGCCGCGTCGCCGCCTGATCAGCAGATCGCCGCGACCACCTCGGCGAAGGCGGTGGTGTGGCGGTCGACGTCGCCCGCCTCGGTCGACGGCGCCATGAGCGCCATGTTGTGGAACGGGGTGAGCAGGATGCCCCGGTTCGCCATGGCGAGGTGGAGGTACTCCTCGAGGTCGTCGTCGTGGGCCGCGGCCGACGCGGTGCCCGTGCGCGGTGCGGGGCGGGCGAAGCGGTACTCCGAGCGGGCGCCGAGCTGGGCCACGGTCCACGGCAGGTCGTGGCGGTCGAGCGTGGCCTGCACCCCGGCGGTGAAGCGGGTGGCGAGCTCGATCATCTCGACGAACGCCTCGTCGGTGAGCACCTCGCCCAACGTCGCCCGCGCCGCAGCCAGCGAGAGGGCGTTGCCGGCGAGGGTGCCGCCCACGCCGCCGACGTCGACGATGTCGGCGTCACCATCGACCACCTCGTCGTGGAGCCGGTGGGCCACCGCGGGCGAGAGGCCGTACGCCCCGATCGGGATGCCACCGGCGAACGACTTCCCCAGGGTGACGATGTCGGGCCGCAGGCCCCACGCTCGGGTGCAGCCCCCGGGCCCCGCCGACAGGGTGTGGGTCTCGTCGATGAGCAGCAGGGTGCCGGTGCGGTCGCAGATCTCCCGCACGCCCTCGAGGAACCCGGGCTCGGGCAGGACGATGCCGATGTTCGTCAGCGCCGGCTCGGTGATCAGCACCGCCACCCGCTCGTCGGCGAGCGCTGCTTCGACGGTGGCGAGGTCGTTCCACTCCATGGCCCGGGTCGTCACGGCCGGGTCGACGGCGGGGGCGACGTTGCCGGCGCGCGCCACCGTCGAGCCGTCGGCGGCGCGCACGGCGAAGGTCTCGTCGACGGTGCCGTGGTAGCTGTAGGAGAAGCACGCGACCAGCGGGCGGCCGGTGACCAGGCGGGCGAGGCGCAGCGCCCAGCGGTTGGCATCGGTGGCGCTCAGCGCGAAGGACCAGTGCGGGAGGCCGAACCGTCGGGTGAGCTCGCCCGCCACCCACGCGGCGTCGGGCGTCGGGAGCATGGCGGTGATGCCACCGATCTCGGCCACCTGGCGCTGCACGGCGGCGATGGTGGGGGCGGGGGAGTGGCCGGCCATGGCGCCGGTGTCGCCGAGAGCGAAGTCGACGTAGGTGTGGCCGTCCACGTCGGTGATCCGGCTGCCGTGCGCCTCGGCCAGGTAGAGGGGGAAGCCCCCCGCCCACTTCGCCATCCACGTCATCGGCACCCCGCCCACCAGGTGCTCGGCCGCGGCAGCGGCCAGCTCCTGGGAACGGGGCCGGGCCTCGGCGTAGGCGGTGCGCTCCACCTCGAGCAGCGCAGCGAGCCGGGAGCGATCGACGTCGGGCACGGGGACCTCCAGCAGGCTGGGGCGGGGCGGCGGCGGGCAGGGTGGTCGGACGGTACCCCGCCCGTCGCCCGCCCGCGCCGCCGGTCCGTCGGTCCATCCGGCCCGGGTTCGGTGCTCGGTCCTCGCGCTGGTGGCGCGGGTCCTGGGTGGAGAACGGCGGGATGGGGGCGTTGAGGTGTTCGGTGCTCGGTCCTCGCGCTGGTGGCGCGGGTTCTGGGTGGAGAACCCGCGCCGGCGCCAGACGGCGCGAGGGGTCAGGCGCTGGTGGCGGCCTGCTGGGCGGCGATCTGGGCGCGGACATCGTCCATGTCGAGCTCCTGCACCTTGCCGATCAGGTCCTCGAGGACGTGGCCGGGCAGGGCGCCGGGCTGCGAGAACACGAGGATCCCGTCGCGGAACGCCATCAGGGTCGGGATCGAGCGGATCTCGAACGCGGCGGCCAGGCCGTTCTGGGCCTCGGTGTCGACCTTGGCGAAGGTGATGTCGGGGTGCGCCTCGGAGGCGGCCTCGAAGACGGGGGCGAAGGCGCGGCACGGGCCGCACCACGAGGCCCACCAGTCCACGAGGACGGTGCCCTCGGTGCCGACGGTGTCGGCGAAGGAGGCTTCGGTCAGCTCGACGGTGGACATGGTGCAGCTCCTGTGCTGGGGGACGACCGGTCCAACCCCAATACCCCCACGGGTATTCCCGGATGCTCGGATCAGGTGGTGGGCGGCTCGGTGACGAAGTCGATGAGCTCCTCCACCGCCCCGATCAGCGGGGTCTCCAGGTCGGTCCAGGAGCTCACCTTCCCGAGCAGGTGCTTCCAGAACCGTCCCGGCTCGGCGTCCACGCCCAGCCGGCGCAGCACCCCCTCCTTCCA
>JAGQSL010000336.1 GCA_020439525.1 Acidimicrobiales bacterium
CCCGGGTCTCGCTGCCGTCCATGGCGGCCAGGGCCCGGCGCAGGTCGTCGCCCGTCGGGACCTCGCGCGCCAGCGCGAGCTGGCTGTCGACGAGCACGCCCGCACCACCGCCGGCGAGCACGGCCGCCGCCGTGTGCCGACCGATCCCGCCTCGCGCCCACACCGCCACGTCGAGCCCGACCAGGTGCTGGAAGAGGATGGAGGCCTCGGTGTCGCCCACCCGTCCGCCCGCCTCGGAACCCGAGGCCACCAGCCCGGTGGCGCCGGCGGCGAGGGCGAGCTCGGCCTCGGCGCGCGACACCACCTGCACGACCACGTCGGCCACCACGTCGCGCCAGGCGGCGACCGTCGCCGCGTCGATGACATCGCCCGCGAGGAGCACGGCCTCCGGACGATCGGCGAGGGCGCCGACCGCGGCCGGGGCGAGCTCGGCACCCGGGCGGAGCCACCAGCGCTCGACCCCGCGGCGACGGAGGTCGGCGACCCGCGCGTGCAGGTCGGAACCGTCGGCGACGTCGAGGATGCCCAGGCCACCGGCCCGGGCGGCGGCGGCCACCAAGCGGGGGTTGGCACGGGCGAAGGGGTCGGCGGCGACGACCCGGCGAGCGCGATCGCTCATCGGCTCGCCTCCTCGATCAGCTGCATCGACTCCACCCGGACCCCTCGTTGGTGCGCGGTTCGGCCCTCCCCAGCTTCGCCCTGGACCGGGATCCGAGGCTACACGCCGTCGATGAACTCCGAGCATTCGCTCGGTTTCGCTGATCTGTCACCTGAACGTGGTTCAGGTGGACGGCAACGGCGTCGGATCCCCCGGCGCCGGTGCGATCAGGCGAAGTGGACGGCGCCGGCGCCCTTCTCGACGCGGCCGATCTCGGTGGCCAGGTGGCCCGACGATCGCAGCAGGTCGAGGGTGCGGAAGGCCTCGTCGCCGGGGACCACCACCACCATGCCGAGGCCGAGGTTGAACACCTTGCGCATCTCGTCCTGGTCGATCTCGCCGAGGCGGCGGATCTCGCCGAAGATCCGCGGCTCCTCCCACGAGGTGGGGTCCACCGTGGCGTCGACGCCCTTGGGCAGCACCCGCACCAGGTTGCCGGCGAGGCCGCCGCCGGTGACGTGGCACACGGCCCGCACGTCGACGTGGCGCAGCAGGTTCAGCACGGCCGGCGCGTAGATCACCGACGGCACCAGGAGCTCCTCGGCGAGCGTGTGGTGGGCGCCCTCGTAGGCGGGGCCGTCGAGGGGCAGCTGGGCCCGTTCGAGGAGGACCTTGCGGGCGAGCGAGTAGCCGTTCGAGCGCAGCCCCGGCGAGGGCAGGCCGATCAGCACGTCGCCGGGGCGCACGTGCTCGCCGGTGATCAGCTGGTCGCGCTCGGCCACGCCGACCGAGAAGCCGACCAGGTCGAACTCGCCGGGCTCCATGGCGCCGGGGTGCTCGGCCATCTCGCCGCCGATCAGCGCGCAGCCGGCCTGGCGGCACCCCTCGGCCACGCCCTCCACGAGCTGCTCGATGTGGTCGGGGTCGAGCTGGCCGACCGCGATGTAGTCGAGGAAGAAGAGGGGCTCGGCGCCCTGGCACACGAGGTCGTCGACGCACATGGCGACCAGGTCGATGCCGATCGTCTCGAAGCTCCCGGCGGCCTGGGCCACGAGCGCCTTGGTGCCGACGCCGTCGGTGGACGACACCAGCACCGGGTGCTTGTAGCGGTGGTTGGCGAAGGCGAACAGGCCGCCGAAGCCGCCGATGTCGCCGATCACCTC
>JAGQSL010000337.1 GCA_020439525.1 Acidimicrobiales bacterium
GACTCGCTCAGGTGCTCGACGAAGTCGGCCCCGAGCTCGCCCCGCCAGGCGAGGCCCCGCCGCACGGCCCGCATCACCGCGGGCCGCTCGCCGGAGGCCAGGCGTCCCACCGCGTAGACGGCGGCCAGCACGTTCGGCTCGGGCGAGCCGCGGTCGTCGATGGCGAAGCGGAGCTCCTCGCCGGTGCCCTCGAGGAGGTGCCGGCAGCGGTTCAGCCCGATCCGGTCGTCTTGGAGCCGATGGCGGAGGCGGGGCTGGGCGATGCGCTGGCCGTGCTCCACCTGGTGGGCGAGGCGATCGAGGTCGTCGAGCAGGTCGGGGTCCATGCCCGGCGCGAAGTGCGAGGCGATGGCACCGAGCAGCAGCCCACCGAAGCCCGGGGGCGGCGCCGTGGGGAGCACGGCGACGCCGAGCGACACCCGCCGCGTGGGCGCGATCGGTCGGGAGTGGAAGACCTCCAGCTCCGCGAGCAGCATCCGGCCACGCTATCGGTGCGGCCCGGTCGCCCACCCCGACCGCGGGCCGGGCCGCGCCCCTCGCTCAGGTGAGGTCGCGGAGGCGATCTCGCAGGGCGAACGCCAGGTCACGGGCGAGGCCGTGGCGGTCGACGACGGGCTCCTCGCCCGCGTCACCCGAACGGTCGACCGCCTCGTCCACCTCCTCGACATCCTCCGCGTCGAGCTCCTCGCCGTCCTCGTCTCGCGGGGCGAGCTCGGCGTCGATCGCCTCCAGCACGTCGTCGCCGTCGCCCTCGGCCTGCACGACGGTGATCAGGTCGGCCACGGTGGCGAGGAACGATGCCCAGTCCTCGCCCGAGAGGCCGTAGGGCACGCCCAGGCCGTCGATGCCCTCCGATGCGGTGAGGAAGCGCGCGACCGCCTTGGTGCCCAGAGGATCCTTCACGAGCTTGTCGACGGCGACGTAGAGGGTCGTGAGCCGCGCGTGCACGTCGACGCCGTCGTCGGCGGCGGCCTCGCCGTCGTCGGCCTCGGGGTCGTCGAGGATGGCCTCGATCGTGTCGGCCACCTCGTCGGCCGCCGCCTCCGCCACGAGCAGCTCGAGCTCCTCGGTCCACGCGTGGGCGATCCCGGCGGCGTACAGGCGGGCGTCGAGGTCGTCGAGCTCCTCGGCGGTGAGCTCGTGCACGTCGAAGGCGACCTGCACCTCGTCCTCGTCGAGGTCCTCGACGTCGACCCCCTCGACCGTGGCGATCAGGGCATCGACCTCGGCCTCGAACTCGGCCGGCACGACGAGCACGGCCGCCTCCCAGACGCGCCGGATGCTCGCCCGGTCGAGCATGCCCTCGAGCGACAGCTTGAGCTGGTTGCTCCAGCCCTCCAGCTCGTAGGCGACCTCGTCGCCGCCGTTGACCGGGGTCGCTCCCCCGGCCGTCGGCGCCTCGGCGTCGTCGCGGTCGGCCGGCTGGTCGACGAGCACCACGTCGCAGTCGATGCAGCGGCGCACCGAGGCCACGTACTGGGATCCGCACTGCGGGCACACACGAGTCGCCATGCCCGCAGCATCGCAGACGGGCGCTACGGCTCGCCCACCACCACCTGGACCGGGCCGCCGAGCACGTCGGCGAGCAGGCGGGTGCGCTCGTCGCCCGACCACCGCTCCAGCTCGAGGTCGAGGCCCGCCGAGGTGGGCACGAGCTCGATCGTGGTGGCCTCGGCCTCCCGCCGCACGCGCAGGCCGGCCACGAGCTGGCGGTGCGAGCGATCGAGGCCGATGGCCACCCGGAGCACCGCGGCGGCCACCACCACGGTGCGCTGGTCGTCCGCATCGAGCGCAGCCCACTCGGGGTGGCGCGCCTTCGGCGCGCTCTTGCGGTGGTAGCGCGCGATCTGGGCGACGACCTCGATCTCCTCGTCGGTGAGCCCCACCAGCCGATCGGAGTTCCGCACCACGTAGTAGCTGTGCTTGTGGTGCTTGGCGTGGCTGATGGCCAGGCCCACGTTGGCGAGCAGGGCCCCGGCTTCGAGCAGCGCCCGAGCGTCGTCGTCGCCACCGTGCACCTCGGCGGTGGCGTCCCACAGCTCGAGGGCGAGGCGGGCCACGTGCCGGGAGTGGTCGACGTCCTCGTCGCAGGCGTCCATCAGGTCGACCACCGAGCGCATGGCGACGTCGCGGAGGTGCTCCACCGAGCCGCCCGTCTGGCGCTGGACGGTGTCGAGGAAGACGCCCTCGCGCAGCGCGTACTCGCTGATCACGAGCTCCTTGACGCCGAAGCGCCGCACGACGCCCTCGAGCACGAGCGCGCCCGCCAGCGCGATGTCGGCGCGCTTGGGGTCGAGGTCGGGCAGCTCACCGGTCGTGCCCTGGGCCCGGGCCTCGATCAGCGCCTCGACGACGGCACCCACCTGCTTGCGCTTGAGCACGGCGCCGTTGAGCGTCCGCAGCGGCTCGGCGCCCTCGAGCCCGCGGGCCAGGCGCAGCACCTGCTCGATGCTCCCCGACGATCCGACGGCGACCTCGAAGGGGTGCTGCTCGATGGCCCGGTCGAACGACGACAGCACGGCCTGGACGTGGCGTCGGCACGAGTCGACCGAGGACGGGTGCAGCCCCTCGTTCGGGAAGAAGCGGTTGGTGAGCCGGACCGCGCCGAGCTTGAACGACACCGAGGCCAGCACCTCGCCGCGCTCGCCCACCAGCAGCTCGGTGGAGCCGCCCCCGATGTCGCAGAGCAGGAGCCGTCGGTCGTAGAGCTCGAGCGCCTGGAGGACCCCGAGGTGGATGAGGCGGGCCTCTTCCACGCCCGACACGACCTCGATCTCGACGCCCGCCTCCTTGCGCGCCCGGCGCAGCAGCGCCTTGCGGTTCTCCGCCTCGCGCACCGCGCTGGTGGCCACCGCCCGGAGGGGCGCGCCGTGGCTGTCGGCGATGCGCCGGAACCGGTCGAGGGCGGCCACGGCGCGGTCGATGGCGTCGGGGGCCAGCTCCTTCATCTCCGACGAGCCCGAGCCGAGGCGGACCATCTCCTTCTCGCGGGTGAGCACCTCGAAGCGGTCGCCACCGGTGGTGCGCGCGACCACCAGGTGCAGCGAGTTGGTCCCGACATCGACGGCAGCGAGGGTCTCCGGCACTGACGAACGACCCTACCGGTGCCGAACGGGCGACCAACTACGATCGGCCGATGCCCGAGAAGCAGGTCCCCACCCGAAACCTGGCCATGGAGCTGGTCCGCGTGACCGAGGCCGCGGCCCTCGCCGCCGCCCGCTGGGTCGGTGGCGGCGACAAGGAGGCCGCCGACGGCGCGGCGGTCGACGCCATGCGCATCGTGCTCGACACGGTGCCCATGGACGGCGTGGTGATCATCGGCGAGGGCGAGAAGGACGAGGCGCCGATGCTCTACAACGGCGAGCGCATCGGCGACGGCACCCCGCCCCAGGCCGACATCGCGGTCGACCCGATCGACGGCACGACCCTCACGGCGCTCGGGCGGGGCAACGCCCTCGCCGTCATCGCCGTGTCCGAGCGCGGCACCATGTACGACCCCGGGCCCTGCGTCTACATGGAGAAGATCGCCGTGGGCCCCGAGGCGGCCGACGTGATCGACATCGACGCCTCCCCCACCGAGAACCTCCAGGCCGTGGCCAAGGCCAAGGGCACCCGGGTGACCGAGCTGATGGCCGTCGTCCTCGACCGTCCCCGCCACGAGGAGCTGATCGGCGAGATCCGCCAGGCCGGGGCCCGCATCCGCCTCATCCCCGACGGCGACGTGGCCGGCGGCATCTCCACCGCCTGGCCCGACTCGGGCGCCGACATCCTCTTCGGCATCGGCGGCACCCCCGAGGGCGTCATCACCGCGGCGGCGCTCAAGGCCATGGGCGGCGCCCTGCAGGGCAAGCTCTGGCCCCGCAACGACGAGGAGCGCCAGGCGGCGATCGACGCCGGCTACGACCTCGATGCCGTGCTCGACACCGACACGCTGGTCGCCGGCGACAACTGCTTCTTCGCCGCCACCGGCATCACCGACGGCGAGCTCCTCCAAGGCGTGCACTTCGACGGCCGAGGCGCCACCACGCAGTCGCTGGTGATGCGTTCGCAGTCGGGCACGGTCCGGCTCGTGAACGCCCGCCACCGGCTCGAGAAGCTGCGCGAGTACTCGGCGATCGACTTCGGCTGACCGCCTCGGCGAGGCGGGAGCATCCGCGCTCAGCCGGCGGGCGGGGTCGCCGGCTCCCACGCCGGGCCGTGGTAGAGCCGCCGGGCCCGATCGCGCCAGCGCGGGGTGGCCCGGCTGTCGCGCCAGAGCGCGACCCACTCGTGGAAGGCGATGCGCAGCACGTTGTAGGTGTGGATGTCCTTGGTGAGCCCGTAGCGGACCGGCTCGCGCTCCACGGCGAAGGTGCCGAACAGCCGGTCCCACACGATCAGGATCCCGCCGTAGTTCTTGTCGAGGTACGCCGGGTTCGAGCCGTGGTGCACGCGGTGGTGGCTCGGCGTGTTCAAGACGAGCTCCAGCGGACCGAGGGTCGACACGACCTCGGTGTGGATCCAGAACTGGTACACGAGGTTGATCGCCCCGGCCATCACGATCAGGTCGGGGCGGACCCCGACGAGGGCCAGCGGTGCGACGAAGATCGGCGTCTGGAAGGCGGTCCAGGGCTGACGGAGCGCGGTCGACAGGTTGAACTCCCGGCTCGAGTGGTGGTTCACGTGGGAGGCCCAGAAGAACCGCGCCTCGTGGCTCAGGCGATGGTCGCCGTAGTAGATGAGGTCCCACCCCACGAGGGCCGCCGCCCAGCCCGCCCAGCCGGTGCCGAGGTCCACCAACCGGTGGTCCCAGAGCCGCACCGCGAGCCACCAGCCGACGACGGCCATCACCAGGTTGATGGTCACGAGGGATCCGAGCCCCATGCCGAGGGAGGCCCAGAAGTCGCGCCCGTCGATGGGCCGGCGGCGGCGGCGCAGGACCAGCTGCTCTCCAGCGATGAGCACGGCGTAGAGCGGGATCGCCCAGACCGTGAGGTCGGGCGGGTGCGACACGCTCACCGTCGAGCGGGGAACCCGATCGCCCGGCTCACGCCGGGGTGACCTCGGGCGCGGCGCGCCGCTGACGCTCCTCGTCGAGCAGCGCGGCCTCGGCCGCCCGCTCCTGGGCCATGCCGAGGTGCTGGCGGACGCTGACCACGCACAGCAGGACGCCGATGGCGACCATGCAGACCTTCGAGAGGGCGAAGCCCCAGTCGGTCATGGCCTGGGTGGGCATCCAGAAGGTCTCGGGGCGCTCGCCGTCGGCGGTGGCCGCGAGGGTGACGACGCTGGAGCCGAAGAACATCGCCCAGGGCACGAGCTCGGGCAGCCACAGGAGGATCGAGGCGAGGTCGCCGGGGAGCCCGCCGGCCCGCCAGGCCCGGTTGAGCAGCGCCCAGCGCACGAGGAGGAACTGGGCCGTGAGGATGGCCAGCCCGAGGCTGGTGCGGGTGAGGAGGTCGATGCGCTCGCTCTCGAGGCCGTCGTAGGCGCCCAGGGTCAGCGAGAGCGTCCACCAGGCGGGGAGCCCGGCCAGCGCGAGGCCGCCGCCGAAGGCCGTGGAGCTCAGCGGCAGGTTGCGCCCCAGGCGCGCCACCCAGAGCACGACGGCCACGATCGTCACCGCGGCGAGGCCGAACACGACGGTCGCCTTGGTGACCGACACGAGGTCCTGGTGCCGGTCCTGGGGCAGCAGCAGGTTGGCCACCGTGAACCAGATCTCGTTGAGCACCCGGAGCGTGTCGCGGTCGCCCTCGACGTCGCCCCGCACCGCCCAGGTGCGCGCCGCCCACAGGGCGAGCACGCTCGCGATCGCGAGGGCGGCGTGGGGCAGCGGGCTGGCCCCGTGACGGCTGTAGACGTGCGGTGGAGTCGCCGGACGCAGTCCGGCCGCGGGCGGGCCCAGCGGTGCCACCACGGGGCGGTCGGGCGCGATCGCCGCCGGGGCCGACGAGGCGCCGGGCGCCGCGGCCGCCGAGCCGTGGCGCATCCAGGAGGGGCCACCGATCGGGGCGGCGCTCGGATCGTCCGCGTCGTTCACCGCTCCACCTTCCCGCAGGCCAGCCGCCTGGCCGTGGGCGAGATCGTAGCGGGTCGACTCAGTCGGCGGTGGCGCCGGCCACCAGCAACCGCAGCTCCGCCCGGCGGACCGCCGCGGGGGCTGCAGGGTCGAGGGGGTCGGTGGCCAGGGCCGCCTTGGCGGTGGCGAGGGCAGCTCGGGCCCGCTCCACGTCGATGTCGGCCGCGGGCTCGGCCACGTCGGTGAGCAGCGACACCTGATTGCTGCTCACCTCGACGAAGCCGCCGTGGACGGCGAACGCCGTGTCCTCGCCGGCCTCGGGTCGGATGATGACCTGCCCGATCTCGAGGGCGCCCACGAAGGGCGCGTGCCCGGTGAGGAAGGTGATGTCGCCGCCCTCGACCGTGCGCGCCGTGACCAGCTCGGCATCGCCCGTCCAGAGGATGCGCTCCGGGGAGACGACCTGCACCTGCATCGTCATCGGTGGATCACTCCCCCGCGGACTTGCGGAGCTCGTCGGCCTTGGCCCGGGCGGCGTCGGCGCCGCCCACGTTCAGGAACGCCTGCTCGGGCAGGTCGTCGAGGTCGCCGCGCACGAGGGCCTCGAACGAGTCGACGGTCTCCTCGACCGGCGTGGTGACGCCGGGCAGGCCCGTGAACACCTCGGCCACGTACATCGGCTGCGACAGGAAGCGCTGGACCTTGCGGGCCCGGGCGACGGTGACCTTGTCCTCCTCGGAGAGCTCGTCGAGGCCGAGGATGGCGATGATGTCCTGGAGCTCCTTGTAGCGCTGGAGGATCCGCTGGACCTCACGGGCCACGTTGTAGTGGCGCTCGCCGACGATCTCGGGGGCGAGGATGGTGGAGCTCGACGCCAGCGGGTCCACCGCCGGGTAGATGCCGAGGGCCGCGATGTCACGGCTCAGCTCGGTGGTCCCGTCGAAGTGGGTGAACGACGTGAACGGCGCCGGGTCGGTGTAG
>JAGQSL010000338.1 GCA_020439525.1 Acidimicrobiales bacterium
GCGCAGATGCAGAGCTACTTCGACGCCACCAGCAAGGACACCCTGCGCAGCCGGTCGTGGACGGGCAAGCCCTGCCGCATGCTCCGCAACGACTGGACCGAGGCGTGGGAGGCGGAGGGCAACCCCAAGCCCCTCGGCATGCCCATGCAGTTCATGGTGACCTCGAACGCCGTGCAGCGGGGCCACAAGTACCCCGAGCAGGCCAAGGATGTGCAGTTCAACCCCGTGGGGCAGATCGTGGGTCGGCTGAACAAGATGCGCCCCTCGCGCGATGTGATCTTCGACATGGTCGAGGAGTGCATCGAGGCGATGGAGCGCACGAACGCCCTGATGAACCAGACCGCGGAGGCCTGAGCCCCATGTCCATCGATCGCTGCCCCGTCGCCCACGGCACCGACTTCACCGACCCCGACCTGATCCAAGGCGGGCTGCCGATGCCGGAGTTCGCCTGGCTCCGCGAGAACCGGCCCCTGTACTGGAACCCCCAGACGCAGGAGAACTCCAGCTTCACCGACGGCGGGTTCTGGATGGCCACCCGCCACGAGGACGTCAAGGCCGTGTCGTGCGCCCGCGACGGCTGGTCGTCCGAGCGCAACACGGCCATCGTCAAGTTCGACGGTGCGGTGAGCGCCGACGAGCGCGAGATCCAGAAGCAGATGCTCATCAACATGGACGACCCGCACCACGCCAAGGTGCGGGGCATCGTGGCCCGAGGGGTGTTCACGCCCCGCGGCGTCGCCAAGATCGAAGACGCCCTGCGCGAGCGGGCCGACCGGATCGTCCACGAGGCGAAGGCCAAGGGGACCGGCGACTTCGTGGAGGACGTCGCCTGCGAGCTGCCGCTGCAAGCGCTCGCGGACCTCATGGGCTTCCCGCAGGACGACCGCAAGCAGATCTTCGAGTGGTCGAACCAGATGATGGCCTACGACGACCCCGACTTCGACGTGGACCCGGGCGTGGCGGCCGCCGAGATCCTCGGGTACGCGGTGACCATCGGCGAGGAGCGGCGCGCCTGCCCGGCCGACGACATCATCTCCCGGCTGGTGGCCAGCGCCGACGACGACACGCTGAACTCCGAGGAGTTCGCCTGGTTCATCCTCATGCTGGCGGTGGCGGGCAACGAGACCACCCGCAACGCCATCAGCCACGGCATGCACGCCTTCTTGAACAACCCCGACCAGTGGGAGCTCTACAAGGCGGAGCGGCCGGCCACCACGGCCGACGAGGTCGTCCGCTGGGCGACCCCGGTGGTGCTGTTCCAGCGCACGGCCCTGGAGGACGCCGAGGTGGGCGGGCAGCTGGTGAAGGCCGGCCAGCGCGTCGGGCTCGTGTACTCGTCGGCCAACTTCGACGAGACCGTGTTCGAGGACCCGCACCGCTTCGACATCACCCGCGACCCGAACCCCCACGTGGGCTTCGGCGGGGGCGGGGTGCACTACTGCGTGGGCGCCAACCTGGCGAAGGTCGAGATCGACCTGATGTTCAACGCCATCGCCGACGTGCTGCCCGACATGCGCCAGATCGAGGAGCCCAAGCGCCTCCGGTCCGGGTGGCTCAACGCCCTCAAGGAGTACCGGGTGGCCTACGCCTGATCGCCGGGCGGGCCCAGCGCGGTGCGCAGGGCCCGCTTGTCGAGCTTGCCGAGGGCGTTGCGCCCGACGGTGTCGACGACCCGGATCTCGCGGGGGCACTTGAAGCGGCTGAGCCGCGCCTCGCACCAGGACTGCAGCTCCTCGGCGCTCGGTGGCGCCGAGGGGTCGCTCGCCACGACGAGGGCGACGAGCTGCTCGCCGAGGTCGGGGTGGGGGAGGCCGATGCCCGCCACGTCGGCCACGCCGGGATGGGCGACGAGGGCCTGCTCCATCTCGGCGGGGTACACGTTGACCCCGCCGGTGACGACCATGTCCGAGAAGCGATCGGTGATGTAGGCGTAGCCGTCGTCGTCGAGGCGGCCGATCTCGCCGAGCGTGAAGACGCCGGGCTCGAGGTGGGCGGCGGCGGTGCGCTCCGGGTCGCCCTCGTAGACGATCCCGCGACCGGTCGCGTCGCGGAAGTACAGCCGGCCCTCGGTGCCGACCGGGACCTCCCGGCCGGCGTCGTCCACCACGAGCGCCGTGTACGGGGCGACGGAGCGCCCGACCGAGCCGGGCCGCTCGAGCCACTCCTCGCTGGTGATCGAGTTCGTCACCCCGACCTCGGTGGCGCCGTACGCCTCGAGCACCACCGGCCCCCACCACTCGATGATCGCCCGCTTCACGTCGACGGGGCAGGCCGCGCCCGTGAGGAACACGAGCCGCAGGGACGACACGTCGACCGATCCACGGAGCTCGGGATCGACGGCGAGGAAGCGAGCCAGGTGGGTGGGCACGACGGTGGTGGAGGCGATCCGCTCGCGCTCGACGGTCCGCAGCGCCTCGGCGGCGTCGAAGCGGGGGAGCACGACGATCGGCGTGCCCGCGGCGAGGGCCCGCACCGCGTTCAGGGGCCCGGTGTGGTGCAGCGGGGCCACGACGAGGTGCGGCCCGAGGCCCACGAAGCGGTTCGCTCGGGCCCCCTCGACGAACTCGGCCCAGGAGGCGCGGGTGGGGAACACGTTGGGCGGCAGGTGGGTGGCCTTGGGCCGACCGGTGGTGCCCGAGGTGAACAGCAGGTTCGGCGGGATCGGGACGTCGTCGGGCGGCGGTCCGGCGGGGGCACCGGCGAGCCACGCGCTCCAGTCCGGGTCGGCCCAGGTCCGGACCTCGCACGGCACCGAGGCCAGAGCGACCGCCTCGCGGGCGCGCTCGGCGGTACCGGGACCGGCCAGGAGCAGGGCGACATCGCCCACGTCCAGCTGGTACGCCACCTCGGGCGCGGCCAGGTGGCTGTTGATCGCGACGACCGACGCGCCCGACCGCAGCCCGCCGAGGTGGGCGATCACCGCCATCGCGGAGTTCTCGGCGAACACCGCCACTCGGCGCCGTCCGAGCGCGCCCTCCGAGGCTGCCCGGGCGAGGTGGGCGATGCGGTCGGCGACGTCGCGGACCTCGGCGGTCCGCCACCGACGCTCGGGGTCGACCACCAGGGCGTCGTCGGGCTCGCTGCTCACGGTCGGCGACCGTACCGGGCGCGCTCGTCGGGTCGTTGGTCCGTAGCGCCGGCCGGCGCGCTGCCGTAGGTTGCCGAGCCATGACCGAGCGCCTCACCCCCGACCAGGCGGCCGCCTTGCTGCGCCCCACCGACGTCCTGGGCATCCCGCTGGGCCCCGGGCACCCTGGTGCGCTGCTGCACGCCCTGGGCGCCCGCACCGACTGGGTCGACCTGACCGTCACCGGGGCCCTGCTCACCGACTTCTACGAGCTCTTCGGTCGTCCCGGGGTCCGGTTCCTCTCGGGGTTCTACGGACCGCTGGAGCGGTTGATGCGCGACCAGGGCGGGGCGATCGAGTTCGTCCCCGCCGACTTCCGGCGCTTCGCCCCGCTGCTCGAGCGCATCGACCCGCGGGTCATGGCCACGGCCGCGTCGCCCCCCGACGCCGAAGGCTGGTGCAGCCTCTCGTTGCACGCCGGCGCCACGGTCGCCGAGATCGAGCGCGCCGCCGACGACCCCGACCGGGTCCTCGTGGTCGAGGTGTCGCCCCGCTACCCGGCGACCCACGGCTACGGCGAGCACCAGCACCGGATCCACCTCGACCGCGTCGACGTGCTCGTCGAGACCGATCGCGAGCCGTTCGTGATCGGCGATCCCGAGCCCACCGAGGTCGACCGGGCCATCGCCTTGCACGTCGACGCCTTCATCACCGACGGCTGCACGATCCAGACCGGCATCGGTGGCATCCCCTCGACGGTGGCCTCGCTGCTCGCCGACGGCGACAAGGGCGACTTCGGGATCCACTCGGAGATGTTCACCACCGGGCTGATGAAGCTCCACAAGGCCGGCAAGGTGACGAACCGCAAGGGCATCTGGGACGGCATCTCGGTCACGACCTTCGCGGCGGGGACCCGCGAGCTCTACGACTGGCTCGACGGCAACGAGGAGGTCGCCTTCCTCCCCGTCCACCTCGTGAACTCGCCCGACCTCATCAGCCGGAACCGCAAGATGGTGTCGATCAACGGGGCCCTCGCCGTCGACCTCGCCGGTCAGGCGGTGGCCGACACGCTCGGCGGGGCGCAGTTCTCCGGCATCGGCGGCCACGAGGACTTCGTCGCCTCGTCGGGGCTCGAGCTCGAGGACCGCTCGCTGATCTGCCTGCGCTCGTCGACGTTCGTCGACGGCCAGCGGGTGTCGCGCATCGCCGGGCAGTTCCCGGCGGGGACGATCGTGACGACGCCCCGCCACCAGCTCGACGTGGTGATCACCGAGTACGGGGTGGCCGAGCTGCGAGGCGGAACGGTGCGGGAGCGGGCGCGCGCCCTCGCGGCCATCGCCCACCCCGACTTCCGCGACCGGCTCCTCGCCGAGGCCGAGGCGTACCCGCAGGCCTGAACCCCTCCATCGGGGCGATGTCCGGCCGATGGGGGGACGACTAGCGTTGCCCGCCAGGGGACCCTCACCAGGCGCATGACCACCAACCGCACCATCCGCCATCGGGCGGCCGCGATCCTGCTCAGCGGCGGCCTCGCCGCTGCGGTCTTCGCCGCGCCTGCGCCGGCGCTGCCCAGCCGCCCCGCGGCGCCGGGCCAGGAAGGCGGGTCGAGCCAGCTCAAGGCGGAGTACGACGAGGT
>JAGQSL010000339.1 GCA_020439525.1 Acidimicrobiales bacterium
TCAGCGGCTCGGCCGCCGGGGCCGGTGCGGGCGCCGGGGCTGCGGTGGTCGTGGTGGTGGGCGGCGCGGTGGTCGTCGTGGTCGTGGTGGTGGGAGGCGGCGGCACCTCGGTGCGCGCCTGGCCGGCCACGACGGCGGAGAGCAGGGTCAGGTCGCCGAGGTCGGCGAAGGCGGAGGGCGCCGCCGCCTCGCGCACCGGCTCGGCGGCCGCGGGGGCCACGCGTCGGGCGACGGGGACGTCGGGGGCCGAGGCCGGCTCGGCGGCCACCATCGGGGCGGCGACGGCGATGGCGCCGACCGCCAGGAGGCCGACCCGCAAGGGCCAGCGGCGGGCACGTCGCTCGGACGTGCCGGGGGTACTGAGGTGGAGATCGTCGCGCTCGGGGCGCGCGGCGGTGCTCGACATGGGATGGGCTCCTTGGGGGGAGAGGGGGCGCACGGGGACGTCGTCCACGCCGCGCGCTGGTACGGGTCGGACATTCTGTCACCGTTTGCACGATTCCGTAACCGATTCGTCATGTGAGAATCGTCACGTCCGATGACGACGATCCGTGCGATCGCTTGAACAGATCACCACGCCCGGCGGTGGCGGTGGCGCCTACCAGCGCCCGCGGCGGCGCACCTCGTCGAGCGGGGGACGGGGTCGGTGGGCCGATCGACCGGGCTCGTCGGGGGCCGGCCACCCCAGCGCCACCGTCGCCACCAGCCGCCACCCCTCGGCGACGCCGAAGGCATCGGCCACCGCCGGCTCGTGGTCGAACAGGCCGAACAGGCAGGCCCCCAGGCCCGCGTCCACCGCGCCGAGCAGCAGGTGCTCGGCCGCGGCGCCGGCGTCGACCCACCAGTACGGCACGGCCCAGCGGTCCTGGCCCTCGCCGAGGCCGGTCGCGGCCTTGTCGGGCTCGGCGTAGCGCTCGGGGTAGCTCGCCGGGCGCACGGCGACGACCACGAGCGCCGGCGCGGCCACCAGCCCCGGCCAGCGGAACCCGGCGCGGCGCTCGGCGGGCAAGGTGGCGTCCCAGTAGCGCGCCACGTCGTCGGGCTCGTCGAGCACCAGGAACCGGCACGCCGCCACGTTCCCCGCCGACGGCGCCCGTCGGGCCAGGTCGATCAGCTCGTCGAGCAGCTCCGGGGCGACCGGCGCGTCGGCGAAGGCGCGGACCATCCGCCGGCCCCGGACGGCGTCGCGCAGCTCCATGGGGACCGTCCCGGTGCGACCGGGCGGCCGCTCAGGCCAGCTTCAGCAGGTCGTCGGCGGTGGCCCAGCCGAACGCGATCAGCGCGTCGCCCCGGCCTTCGTCGATCGCCTCGAAGAACTCGGCGTAGACCTCGACCTTCTCGGGCTTGAGGGCCTCGTGGTCGAGCACCTCGGGGTAGCCCTGGTCGCCGCGCACCACGAAGGTCCGCTCGTCGTAGCGGCCCGAGTCGATGCCGAAGCGCTTCGCCAGCCGGCGGCCCCAGGCCCGCTCCTCGCCCGTGGCCAGGTAGTCGGGGCGGGGGACGATGTCGACCAGCGTGCGGAAGGCGTCGTAGCCCGACACCGTGGCGAAGCGGGTGCCGACGAGGACGTCCTCGTCGGGGAAGGCGAGCACGGCCCGACGCAGCTGGTCGTTCACGATGGCGCGCAGCACCGTGTCGCGCTTGGCGGTGCGCTTCACCGAGGCGAGCCCGACGATCACGCTGGGCGTCCCGCCGATCCGCTCGAGCGTGCTGAACGAGAAGCCCTTCAGGCGGCCGCCCTCACGCGCGAGCGTGACGAGCACCCAGCTCTCGGCGGCCTTCGAGAGGGTGCCCACCTCGAAGCGGCTGGGCCCGTCGGCGCACAGGTCGGCCATCTCGGCCAGCTCGGCGTCGCCCAGCTGGGTGCAGTCCTTGGTGTCGACCTCGATAGCCATGAGCCTGCCCGGAACCCCTTCGCAAGACGGACACGTGCCCAGCAAGTTCAGTCCACCGGCCGATCCGGCGCAACTTCACCTCCCGAGGTGCCCCGGCGGAGCGGGGCGGCTGCGCGAGGATGCCCCCATGGCCCCGACCCCTCCGACGCGCCCACCGCTCCGCCGGGCGCGCGCCGTCGCGGCCGGCCTGCTCGCCGTCGTCCTGGGGTCGCTCGGGCTCCTCGGCTGCGGCGGCGGCAGCGACGATCCCTCCGTCACCGGGCCCCGCCAGCAGGCGGTCGAGAAGCTCCGCGACTACGGGCTCACGGCCGCGCAGGCGCGCTGCATCGCCGACGAGCTCGGCGCCGACGCCGTGGTGGAGGCCACCGACCTGAACGCCCTGGCCGACAGCCAGGAGTACCGCGACGCGGCCGATGCCTGCATCGGCTGAGCGCCGGCGAGGCGCCCGCGCCCGGGCCCTGCTGGGGGCCGCGCTCATCGCCGTCGTCGCCGTCAGCTGCTCGTCGGAGCCCCCGGACCCGGCCGAGGTGCGCCGGCAGCAGGTCCGCGACCGCCTCGAAGCCACGTTCTCCGATGCGCAGGCCGAGTGCATCGTCGACGCGCTCGACGACGCGGCCGTCCGCGCCCTCGTGCGCACGTCCGACCTGGCCGCCGACGACGAGGCCTTCCGCCAGTACAGCAACGTGGTGCTCCTCTGCGCTCGAGGCACGACGTCCACGTCGACGTCGACCGCACCCGCGACGACCACCACCGGCGACGACGCCACCACGACCGGCGGCTGAACGACCTCAGCGCACGGCCAGCGCCAGCGCCACCAGGACGGCGAAGGCGATCACCGCGGGTCGCAGCACCGCATCGGGCACCCGACGGGCCACCCGGGCGCCCAGGTAGCCGCCCACGAGCGTGGCCGGCGCGGCCACCGCGACGGCGCCCCACGCCACCGGTCCGAACAGGCCGAAGACGACCAGGCTCACCGTCGCGTCGACCGCCGAGAGCCCGGCCTTCAGCCCGTTCAGCTCGCGCAGCGGCGCATCGATCGTGAGGGCGAGCACGCCGAGGAAGATGACGCCGAGGGCGGCGCCGAAGTACCCGCCGTAGACCGCCGCGAACGAGATGGCGACCAGCTGACCCCGGCTGGCCCGGCGGTGGTGGTCGACGGGCACGCCCACCCGGCGGGCGACGGCGGGCTGCACGGCGAGCAGGCCGGCCGCCACCAGCACGAGGATCGGCACGATGGCATCGAAGGCCTCGGTGGGGGTGGCCAAGAGCAGGGCGCACCCGACCAGCGAGCCGGCGACCGTCGCCGCGGCCAGGCGGGGGAGCCGATGGCGGTGCGCCGCCAGCTCGGCCCGGAAGCCGCCGATGCTGCCGAGGTACCCCGGCCAGGTGCTCACCGAGTTGGTGACGTTGGCCGCCAGCGTGCCCATGCCGGTGGCCACCAGGGCCGGGAACAGGATGAGCGAGCCTCCGCCCGCCAGGGCGTTCACCGCCCCGCACGCCAGCGCGGCCACGACCACCAGCGCGACCTCGGCCCCCGACATCGGGGTCAGAGTAGGGGGCGGGGCTCCGCTAGGGTGACCCGGCCCGGCGGCGTGGCCGAGTGGCTTAGGCAAGGGCCTGCAAAGCCCTGTACCCGGGTTCGATTCCCGGCGCCGCCTCCCGGAACCGGCCGCTCCGGCAGCGACCTGGCTCGCTGTCGGAGCGGACCTCCGGTCCCCCGCACGACGGGGAATTCCCGACGACCCCTACCGCCACCGCCCTCGGTGACGTAGCCTCGCTGGGTGAGCAGGCCGCACGGGCCGGCTCGGCACAGAGAGAGAAATGCATTGGCTACAGGCACCGTGAAGTTCTTCAACAACGAGAAGGGCTACGGCTTCATCACCCGCGAGGACGGCGACGACGTGTTCGTCCACTTCTCCAACATCCAGGGCAGCGGCTACAAGACCCTGGAAGAGGGCCAGCGCGTCGAGTTCGACATCGCGCCCGGCCGCAAGGGCGAGGAGGCCCAGAACGTCCGTGTGATCTGAAGCCCGGATGATCGCTGGAGGACCGTCGGCCCACGGGCCGGCGGTTCTTCTCGTTTTGGGCACGCGACCGGCAGGCCATCGGGCAGAATGACACCATGCCATCGAGCAACCCCGCACTGCGCGACGACCTCTACCAGCCCCAGGCCGGCTCCGGCCAGGGCGGGTTCTCCCCCGGCTGGGGCTCCCCCGCCGACGAGCTGCCCACCGGCGTGTTCGGCAGCCAGGCCGCGGTCGGCGGCGCCGCCCCCGGCACCCTGCCGCCCGGCCCCGGCCAGACCGGCGGCCCGATCGTCACCGGGGGCGACACCATGCGCCTCGGCGGCACCGCGTCGGCCACCGGCATCCTGCTGGCCATCATGCTGGTGGCCGGCTGGT